>JBEGMG010000079.1:0-2935 GCA_041183165.1 Actinomycetota bacterium
TCGCCATGGCCTCGTCTTCCGTCATGCCGCGTGACATGAGGTAGAAGAGCTGGTCCTCGCTGATCTTGGAGACAGTGGCCTCGTGGCCCATGGACACATCGTCCTCGCGCACGTCTACGTAGGGGTAGGTGTCACTGCGCGAGATGTCGTCGACGAGAAGTGCGTCGCACTTCACCGTGCTCCTCGAGCCGTGGGATCCCTCAAGGACCTGCACCAGCCCCCGATAGGACGTGCGACCGCCGCCGCGTGCCACCGACTTGGAGACGATCGTGGACGAGGTGTGCGGAGCTGCGTGGACCATCTTGGCTCCGGCGTCCTGGTGCTGGCCCTCGCCGGCGAAGGCCACGGAGAGGGTCTCCCCCTTCGCGTGCTCGCCCAGCATCCACACGGCCGGGTACTTCATCGTCACCTTGGAGCCGATGTTGCCGTCGATCCACTCCATCGTCGCGCCCTGATGTGCTGCTGCGCGCTTGGTAACGAGGTTGTAGACGTTGTTGGACCAGTTCTGGATAGTGGTGTAGCGACAGCGCGCATCCTTCTTTACCACGATCTCCACGACTGCGGAGTGGAGGGAATCGGAAGAGTAGATGGGGGCCGTGCAACCCTCGACGTAATGCACGTAGGCGCCCTCGTCGACGATGATGAGCGTCCGCTCGAACTGCCCCATGTTCTCCGTGTTGATGCGGAAGTACGCCTGTAGCGGGATCTCGACATTGACTCCCGGGGGCACGTAGATAAAGGAGCCACCCGACCACACAGCGGTGTTGAGGGCGGCGAACTTGTTGTCTCCGACGGGGATGACGGACGTGAAGTACTCGCGGAAGAGGTCCTCGTGCTCGCGCAGACCCGTGTCGGTGTCGAGGAAGATGACGCCCTGCTCCTCGAGGTCCTCGCGGATCTTGTGGTAGACGACCTCGGACTCGTACTGGGCGGCGACACCGGCGATGAGGCGCTGCTTCTCTGCCTCGGGGATGCCGAGGCGGTCGTAGGTCGACTTGATGTCGTCGGGAAGCTCTTCCCAGCTCGTGGCCTGCTTCTCGGTCGACCGCACGAAGTACTTGATGTTGTCGAAGTCGATCCCGCTCAGGTTGGAACCCCATGTCGGCATGGGCTTCTTCTCGAACAGGCGCAAGCCCTTGAGACGGAGATCAAGCATCCACTGGGGCTCGTTCTTGAGCGCGCTGATCTCGCGCACGACGTCTTCGTTGATGCCGCGGCGCGCAGTCGAGCCTGCCACGTCGGGGTCGTGCCAGCCGTACTCATAGCGACCGAGGCCGTCGAGTTCGGGATGCGAGGTCGTCGTCATGCGGAGGTCCTCCGGTTCATCAGGGCTGGCACAAGGGTGGTGCACACGCCGTCGCCACGACCGATCGTGGCTAGGCGCAGGACATGGGATCCGAGCAACTCCTCGAAGGCCTCGGTCTCGGCCTCGCAGAGCTGCGGGAAGAGCACGGCGGCATGCCGCACGGGGCAGTGGTGCTGGCACAGTTGCGGGCCGGTCTCGGTCTCGACCGTTGTGGCGGCGTAGCCATCGTCGGCGAGTCCTTGGGCGAGCAGCGTCAAGCGCATCTGGGTGTCCGGGACATGCGCCAACGAAGACCGGTGACGGTCGACGAGCGTCTGGGCGCGCTGACGAGCGAACTCCAGGACCGCCTGCTCGCCGTACGTGCGATCGATGAACGTGAGCGCGGACACAGCAAGGTCGTCGTAGTCGACATCGAAGGCATGGCTGCCCGAATCCGTCAGCGAGAACACCCGAGCGGGACGCCCGCGACCGCGCACCGGCGTGGGGCCGAAAGGCCGCTGATCGTCAGCGCGGACGAAACCCTCGGCGACGAGAGCGTCCAGATGCCTCCGGACGACGGTCGGGGTGTGGCCCAGGCGACCGGCGAGCTCAGACGCGGTGGCAGGCCCACCGTCGAGCAGTGAGCGCGCCACACGCTCGGCACCGGGACTGGGGAATTTCACACCCCTAGTGTGTCGCAAATCCTCCCAAACGCAACCCCGGCCCCTGCGGAAGCGACCCTGCGGGAGACTGCGGGCGTGGATGCCGCGTGCCTCGAGGGCGTCGTCGTCGCCTATCCGGGCGGGCGGACGGCTCTGGCGGGGCTGGACCTCACGGTGGCCTCGGGCAAGGTGACGGTCCTGCTTGGCCCCAATGGGGCCGGCAAGTCCACGGCGGTCGGTGTCCTCGCGGGCCTCATTCGCCCCGATGCCGGTCATGCCGAGGTGCTCGGCGGCTCCCCCGGCCGTCTCGACGCCCGTCGCCGCCTCAACGTCATGGTGCAGGACGACGGACTGCCCACCGGTGCTCATCCGGCCGAGATCGTGCGCCATGTCGCTCGGCTGCGCGGGGCACCCGCGACCGCGCGTCCCCTCATCGAGATGCTCGGCCTCGATCAACTCGGGCGTACGACGATCAGGCGACTCTCCGGCGGTGAGCGCCGTCGAGTGAGCCTCGCCTGCGCGCTGGTCGGCGAGCCGGACGTCGTCATCCTCGATGAGCCCACAGCCGGGCTCGATCCGCGCGGACGCTCCATCGTGTGGGACGCCATAGCCGGATTGCGCGACCGAGGCCGGTCGGTGCTTCTGTGCACGCACCTGCTCGATGAGGCCGAGGCCCTGGCCGACGACATCGCGATCATCGCGGGGGGTCGGACCCGTGCGAGCGGCTCGCTTGCCTCGCTCCTGCCTGACGGCACCGAAAGGGTGACCTTCGACGGGCCCCTTCATCTGGAAGTCGCCGGCCTCGTCCAGGCTCTGCCTGAAGGCTCTCGTGTCGAAGAAGTGTCCCCCGGTCGGTATCGCATCGACGGGGACGCGAGTCCGCAGATCCTCGCCACGGTGGCCTCATGGTGTGCCCAGCACGGCGTACAGCCACGCAATCTCAGTGTGGGCGCGGAGTCCCTCTCGGATGCCTACTGGAGGCTTACTG
>JBEGMG010000080.1:0-8993 GCA_041183165.1 Actinomycetota bacterium
GCGGCACGCTGCACGGGCAGCGGCGTCATCAGGCCGATGTGCTTGCGGATCTCGAGCAGGCGCGCGACCACCGCCGGGTCACCGGCGAGTGCGCCGTAGCGGTAGCCCGCCATGTTGGAGCGCTTGGACAGCGAGTGGAGCACGAGTACGCCGGTCGGATCGTCGCCGATGACGTCGGTCGCCAGCGCCGACACGGGGCGCGCATCCCATCCGAACTCCAGGTAGCACTCGTCGGAAGCGACCAGCGCACCGTGCTCACGCGCGGCCTCGATCACCGCGCGTAGTTCCGCCGCTGACATGACGCGCCCCGTCGGGTTGCCCGGCGTATTGATCCACACGAGCTTCGCGCCGCGAGCGGCCGCGGGATCATCGGAGGCCACCACCTCGCATCCGGCCACGAGGGCGCCGACGACGTACGTCGGGTACGCCACCTCGGGTACGACGACCCGGTCGCCGGCACCGAGGCCGAGCAGAATGGGAAGGAGGGCGACCAGCTCCTTGGACCCGATGGACGGGATGACTCCCAGGCCTTCGGCGCTGACCCCTGCACGACGCGTCAGCCACGCGCCGAAGGCGGAGTTGGTGGCGGGTGCTCCAGCGACGGTGGGATAGCCCGGGGAATCCGCAGCACCCGCGAGCGCTTCGCGCACGAGCGTCGGCGTCGGATCGATCGGACTGCCGATGGAGAGGTCAGCGGGCTGGGCGTGCTCGCGCACTCGGGCCGCCAGTGGCGCCAGACGATCCCAGGGGAAGTCCGGCAGAGCCAGCAGGCCCGTGTCGGTCTTGCTCAGCTCTCCGACTCCTTGCGCGGCACGGCGGCGAGAAGTGGAGCGTCGAACTCCTGCGGACCGAGCTTGGCTGCACCACCGGGCGAGCCCAGGTCGGCGAAGAATTCGGCATTGGCTGCGGTGTAGTCCGACCACTCCTCGGGGACGTCGTCCTCGTAGTAGATGGCCTCGACCGGGCAGACCGGCTCGCACGCACCGCAGTCGACGCACTCGTCGGGCTGGATGTAGAGCATGCGATCGCCCTCGTAAATGCAATCGACGGGGCACTCCTCGATGCAGGACTTGTCCTTGACGTCCACGCAGGCAAGGGTGATGACGTAGGTCACCTCACGGCCTTTCGCGCTCAGGCGACGCCGGCGCGCCGCTCGCCTCGGGCCGGTCGGCTGACCGGCGCCGCCCACACCGTATCGCCCGCGCGTGAGAGCGAGGCTGCCGACGTCCCGCGGATGGGACCGAGAGCCGTCGTTGAGGCCCCCTCCTCCGTCTCCGCCGTGGGCTCGGGGGTCGGCTCACCCGACGGCGACGGCTCGGGCGAGGGATCCCCGCCCTCATCGTCCTTGTTCTTGTCCTTGTCGGGCTTCGCGCCGCACACGACCTGCGGGGCCGGCGAGTAGGTGGTGGTGAAGGTCTCGCGCTCGACTTCTTCGTCGCCCTCGTAGAAGACGCGATCGACGTCGATGGTGAAGCCGGGACCACCGGTCTGGGCCGAGCATGACGGGGACTCGTTGTAGATCTTGCGGTTGGCGGTCACGCCGTAGCGCTCGCCCACCTCTGCATCGATCTTGGTGTAGATCCTGGTGCTGTACATCCGCACCGTCATCGACGTCTCATCGGACGTCGCCGTAATGAAGACGCCGTACGGCGTGTTGTTGCGGAACTTCATGTCGAAGCCGTCCCACGCGATCGTCGCTTCGAGGCCCGGCACGTAGCGCGAGATGTAGATCGAGTGCGCCTGGACTTCTACGGGCTCGAGTCCGGCGTAGAAGGCTGCGGACCACACCGTGGTCGTCGCCGCAGAAAGACCGCCTCCGAGCGCCTTCTGGAAGATCCCGCCCGGGCCGATGACCCAGCCCTCCATGTAGCCGTTCTCCGGATCCCTGTTTTCGGTCGTCTTGTTCATGGAAAAGACGTCGCCCGGAAGTAGGAGCGTGCCGTTGATGTACTCCGATGCCAGGGCGAGGTTGTGCGCCATGTAGTCGACGTAGGAGACCTGCTGCGTGAAGCTCGAGATCTCCTCGATGACGCCGAGCTGCGCCGCATCCTCGGTCGTGAGCACAGGATCGCGCACGGTGACCGGCGCTGGGGCCACGCGGCCGTCGCCCTCCGCGAACATCGCGTTGCCGACAGCGGCTGCGAGAACCTCGTCGCTCACTCCTCGACCCACCCGAGACGGCACGACAACGGGCACGTTGTTGGAGTCGATCTCGAAGGTCGCGTTGTTGCCGGGCTCTTCGACGGGCTTGAGCTCTGGGGCGATCCATTCGTGCAGGAACGCGCCGTCGATCTGCGGGGCGAGAGCATCGCCCTCGACGAGGTAGTGGGTCGCCTCGGCGATCGCCTCCGGGGGCACCTGGGGCCTGATGTCCTCCACCTCGACGGTCACGGGCGCTGACACCGCGATGCTGGCGGGACCGGCGACGAATTCCTCGGCCTCGTCATTGGTGACGGCGGGCTCGATGATCACCTCGGGGAGATCGACGGGACCGGAAGTCACGAGGAAGGCGGACGCGACCGAGGTGACCGCTGCGGGGATGTCGATATCGCGACCGTCCTCGGCCGGCGTAAGCACCGGGGTCATCTCCTCGTAATGGACCGTCGGCTCCACGGAATCGGTGCGGATGAGATCCGCGAAGGCATCGAGTCGGTCGGTGAGCTTGGCGTCGTCGATGACGACCACGGGGTCGATCTCTCGCGACCCGAAGAGCCGCATGACCAGGGAGTAGGGGTTGAGCAGGCGCCCCTCAGCCGCATCGACGGTCGCGATCGGGTCGAAGGACATGCCCGCATCGGAGGGATAGAGCTCCTCGGATGTGTCGAATGCGGTGATGCCGATCGGCTCCTGGGAGAGCGGAGTCAGCGTCTCCTCGAGCGTGGCGACGGCCTCTGCCCGCGACATGCCCCCGATCTGTACGCCGAGCACCGTGGTGTTGGCCGGGATGTCGCTCGACGAGCCAAGCACCATGCCAAGGTAGAAGGCCAGGGCGCCCGCGACGGTGCCCAGGACGATGAGGAGCGTGAGGCGCGCCGACGCGTGGCCGGGGGCCGGGGGCTGCTCGTCTGCCGACACCTGCTGCTCTCCGCTCACGTGGCGCCAGGCGGCGCCGCTCATCGAGGAAATGCGCCCGGGCTGGCGAGACGCCTTTACATCGTAAGCACACGATGCTCCGGAACGCCTCACGCAGTGACACCCGTGTCGGGCGTCACATCACGGCAGCGGCGGTGTCACACCCTCGGCACGGCGTAGGCGCTCCATGGGGGGCACCGTCGCGGCGGCGGCCCCGATGATGACCCCGCCCAGGAGATAGACCATCTGACGCCCTCCCGCGGAGATGACGAGGTCGCCCGAGGGCAACTCGGCCGCGAAGGCGACGGTGGCTGCAATCCACGCGAGGAGCACGATCCATCCCCCCCAGCGGCTGCGCGTGAGTTCGATTCCTGCACGCACTAGGACGAGCAGAGCGACGAGCGCGACGACGAGCCCCCAGGGAAGCGTGAATCCACCCACGAGGAATCGCGCTCCCTGCAGGAAGGCGCCGGCGATGCCGATCGCCAGGCCGGCGAGGAGGCAGGCGAGGTAGGCGAGGACGCGCACGCGATCAGATGCCTGCGAAGAGGTCGGTCTCGCGCCCCGACTCATCGAATGGCCCCGCGGGGGTGCCACGCACCAGGCGGAAGTACTCCGTGCCGAAAGCTTCGGCTCCGACGTTGTCCGCCAGCGCGAAGAATCCGCCGTCCACGGTCACCTGGGTCGCGTGGGCACGCAGGGCGTCCATCTTGCGATCCAGGTGCGCCGGCGAGCACACGGCTGTCGTGACCAGCGCGTCGTCGATCACGAAGGGCAGGTCCTCCGGATCCATCTCGGCGAACCCGGTCGTCTCACCCGCTGCGCGCAGCCGCTCGATGCCCTCGCGCACGACGCTGCGGGGGAACGCCGTCCAGTAGACCTTGGGCACCTCCCACGCCGCGCCGAGCTCGGGACGGAACGTCGGCGCACCGGCGAGGACTACGGCGTACATCGCGACACGATGCGCCTGGATGTGATCGGGGTGGCCGTAGCCGCCGAAATCGTCGTAGGTGACGAGCACCTGGGGGCGCACCTCGCGGATGACGCCGACCAGGTCGGCCGCGCCATCGAGCAGGTCGCTGCGCCAGAACGCCTCGGGGCGCTCGTTGGGCGGCGTCCCGATCATCCCGGAGTCGCGGTAGCGACCGGGACCACCGAGGAGGCGCCAGTCCTGGACGCCCAGGATGCTCATGGCCTCGGCGAGCTCGCCCTGGCGATGCTCGCCGAGGCGGTCCTCCCGGTCCGATGCCAGGTGCTCCAGCCCGGGGACCAGCACCTCGCCCTCCTCGCCCAGGGTGCAGGTGACGAGCGTGACGCCGACCCCCTCGTCGGCGTAGCGCGCCATGGTCGCGCCCGTGCCGATGGTCTCGTCGTCGGGATGGGCATGGACGAGCAGGATCCGCCGGTCGCTCATGGTGGGCAAGCGTAATGCGCCCTTGCTGCCCCTCCGCCGGGGGCGAGCGGCACGATAGGCCCGTGACCCCCACTGCGAGCGACGAGTCCTATCCACGCCAGCGCGCCCGAACACGGGGATTCCGACTCGGCGCCCCACGCGGATTCGCGGTGGCAGATGAGGGCCGACAGGTCACCTTCCTGCGCTCGCGCGGTGGATCCGATGCCGTCACCTGCCTGTGGTCACTCGACCTCGAGACGACAACCGAGTCCTGCGTGGCTGATCCCGCGGACCTGCTCGATGACGCCGAGTCGCTCCCCGACGAGGAGCGTGCACGTCGCGAGCGACTCCGCGAGGTCAATGCGGGCATCACGGAGTATTCGCTCGATCACGACGGACGCGTCGCTGTCTTCGCACTCTCGGGCACTCCCTACGCCGTGCGCATCGACGAGCGCGCACCGTGGGCCCTGACCGCTCCCGGCCCCGTGATCGATCCGCGCGTCGATCCCACGGGCACGCGCGCGGCGTACGTCTGCGATCGCGGGCTGTACGTCGTGGATCTCGTCGGCGGTGATCCCGTCGCACTGTGCCGGCCTGACTCGGATGACGTGACCTGGGGGCTGCCGGACTTCATCGCGGCAGAGGAACTCGATCGCGTGCGCGGCTACTGGTGGCTCGCGGATGGCTCGGGCCTCCTGGTGGAGCGATGCGACGACTCCCCCGTCGATCACTGGTGGATCGCCGACCCCTCCCAGCCTGGGCTGCCTCCACGCGAGCACCGCTACCCGGCGGCGGGCACGGCCAACGCCGACGTCTCACTGTGGCTCGTCGGGTTGGATGGCGCGAAGCAGGAGGTGGCCTGGGATCACGAGGCCTTCCCCTACCTCGCTCGCGTCGCCGTTCCTGAGTCGGGTGCCCCGCTCATCACGCTTCTCTCGCGCGATCAGCGACGTCAGCTCATCCTCGACATCGACACCTCCACGGGCGCCACGAGCGTCCTTCGCGAGCGCGTCGATCCGGAGTGGGTCGAGCTCATGCCCGGAGTGCCGACACGCACCCCCGAGGGCGCACTCGTCGAGATCGTCGCCGACCGCGATGCCGATGCCTATCGCCTCGTCGTCGACGACGTCGCGCTCACTCCACCCGCACTGCAGGTGGAGGCGGTTGTCGACGTTGGCGCCGGCGACATCCTCGTGGTCGCCGCGACCGATCCCACGACGCCGAGCCTGCATCGTGTGTCCTACGACGGCACGGTGACACCGGTCCCTGCTGGTGACGACGCGATGGTGCACGGCAGGCGCGGGGGTGACATCACGATCACGTCGACCACGCGACTGGGATCCACGGCCACTCTTGTCGAGGTGTGGCGGGGCGAGGACCGAGTCGCGGAGATCACCTCGCTCGCGGAGACCCCGGTGATCTCACCGAAGGTCCATCTCATGCGCGGAGGCGAGCGCGACCTCGACATCGCCGTCCTCTTCCCCACGGGTCACGTGCACGGATCCGCCCGACTGCCCGTCATCATGTCGCCGTACGGCGGCCCGCATGCACGCCTCGTGGTCGCCGCGGGCCTCGCCTACGGCACCGACCAGTGGCTCGCCGACCAGGGCTACGTCGTCGTGATCGCCGACGGCCGCGGCACGCCCGGTAGGGGACCCGCCTGGGATCGCGAGGTGCGGGGTGACCTGGCGACTCCCGCGCTCGAGGATCAGGTGGCGGCCCTCGAAGCCGTGGCGGCGGCGTACCCCGACGATGTCGCTGCGAGTCGCGTGGGGATCCGCGGCTGGTCCTTCGGGGGGTACCTCGCCGCACTGGCCGTGCTGCGTCGCCCGGATGTCTTCCACGCGGCTGTCGCCGGCGCACCCGTGACCGAGTGGCGTCTCTACGACACCGGCTATACCGAGCGCTACCTGGGGCTGCCGCAGGAGGAGCCTGAGGGCTACGACCGATCGTCGCTGCTGCCGCTGGCGGCGGGGCTCACACGTCCGCTGCTCATCATCCACGGCCTCGCCGACGACAATGTGGTCGTGGCCCACACCCTGCGCCTGTCATCCGAACTCCTGGCGGCGGGGCGCCCGCACGCGGTGCTGCCGCTCAGCGGTGTGACGCACATGACGCCCCAGGAGGTCGTGGCCGAGAATCTCCTGCGCGCGGAGGTGGACTTCTTCGCCGACGCGCTGCCTCCCGCGAGTGTCGAGTAGCGGCGCGAATTCGGCCCATTTCCGCCGCGCTACTCGACACTCGCGCTGGCTAGATCCCCTCGCCGGGGTTTGCTGAATCCAGGCGGGTCGTGCCCACGGCTCCGAGGTCAGTGATGGTCTCGCTGAAGTAGCCGGGCTCACCCTCATCCGGTGCAACGAGTCCTGAGTCGGGGCCGTGGATGACCCCGCCGCTCAGCGGCTCGGTGATGGGGAAGTGACAGGCGACCGTGTGGCCGGGTGCGAACTCGCGGAGCAGGGGCTTCTCCGTGCGGCACCGATCCTGGGCGATGAAGCACCGCGTGTGGAAGACGCATCCCGAAGGCGGATTGAGCGGACTGGGCAGATCACCGCCCAGCACGATCCGCTCACGCTGCATCTGCACGCGCGGGTCGGGCACCGGGACCGCGGACATGAGCGCATGCGTGTAGGGATGCAGGGGGTGAGCGAAGAGTTCCTCGCGCGAGGCGTTCTCCACGATGTGGCCGAGGTACATCACGGCCACGCGCTGCGCGATCTGCCGCACAACCGCGAGGTCGTGGGCGATGAAGAGGTAGGAGACGCCGAAGTCGGACTGCAGGTCCTGCAGCAGGTTGAGGATCTGCGCCTGGATCGACACGTCGAGGGCCGAGACGGGCTCGTCGCAGATGATGAGCTTGGGCCGCAGCGCAATCGCGCGGGCGATTCCGATGCGCTGCCGCTGGCCACCGGAGAACTCATAGGGATAGCGATTGACGTGCTCCGGGTTGAGCCCGACCCGGTCCATGAGATCGCGGACTGCCTGCTTCACCCCACCCGCGGGCTCCACCTTCTGGATCCGGAAGGGGGACGCGAGGATCGCGCCCACGGTCTGGCGTGGATTCAATGCGTTGTAGGGATCCTGGAAGATCATCTGCGCCTGCTGACGCACCGGGCGCATCGCTCGTCGCGAGAGACCTGCGACATCCGTGCCGTTGATGATGACGTGACCGGAGGTCGGGTTGACGAGTCGCAGGATGGCGCGCCCGGTGGTGGACTTGCCGCATCCGCTCTCGCCCACCAGGCCGAGGGTCTCCGCCGATCCGAGGTCGAAGCTGACGCCATCGACGGCCTTGATCTGCCCGATGGTGCGCGGGAAGACGCCGCGAGACTTGTGGGGGAAGTAGACGCGCAGGTCCTCCACCCGCAGGACTTCCTCGCTCATTGCACACCTCCTCCCACACCGGGGTGCGCCAGATGACAGCGCACGAGGTGATCCGACGCGACGGTCACGAGAGTCGGCTCCTCGGTCCGGCAGCGATCACCGGGGACCTCGCTGCGCTGCCCGCACCGAGGGTGGAAGACGCAGCCCGAGGGGAGGTTGATGAGCGAGGGCGGGTTGCCCGGGATGGGGTCAAGGCGATCCACGCGGTCTGTCGCGAGTCGCGGCACGGAGGCGAGGAGGCCCTTGGTGTAGGGGTGCTGGGGTCGGTAGTAGATCTCATTGACAGGTGCGTACTCCACCACGCGGCCGCCGTACATCACGCACACCTCGTCGGCCATGTCGGCGACGACACCGAGATCGTGCGTGATGATGATGAGGGTCGTACCGGTCTCACGCTGGAGCTCGGACATGAGCTCGGTGATCTGAGCCTGCACCGTGACGTCGAGAGCGGTGGTCGGCTCATCGGCGATGAGCAGGCTCGGGGAATTGATGAGCGCCATGGCGATCATCACGCGCTGGCGCATGCCACCCGAGAGCTGGTGGGGATAGTCGTCGATGCGCTTGTCCGGGGAGGGGATGCCCACGTGATGGAGAGCATCAATGGCACGGCCTCGCGCCTCCGACTTGCTCACCTTGTTGTGCACGCGCACGGCCTCGGCCAGCTGATCGCCGATGCGATAGAAGGGGTGCAGGCTCGACAGCGGGTCCTGGAAGATCATCGCCATCGAGGACCCGCGCATCTCGCGCACCTGGTCGTCGTCGAGTGCGAGCAGGTCGGTGCCATCGAGGACGATGCGCCCGGAGACATCGGCGAAGTTGCGGTTGAGCAGCCCCATGATCGCCTGTGCGGTGACGCTCTTGCCCGACCCGGACTCCCCGACGATGGCGAGGGTGCGCCCCTGGGCGACGGAGAACGTCGAGCCGGCGACCGCCTTGACGACTCCGTCCTCGGTGGGGAAGGAGACGACGAGGTTGTCGACCTCGAGGAAGGGCGCGCTCATACGAGCCTCACTCGGGGATCGATGACGGCGTAGAGCACATCGACGACGAGGTTGGCGACGATGATGAAGACGGCGGTGAGCAGCGTGACGCCGACGAGGATCGCGAGGTCGGGGTCGAGCACGGCGGATACGGCGAGGCTGCCCAG
>JBEGMG010000081.1:0-3059 GCA_041183165.1 Actinomycetota bacterium
GCATCGTGCTGCCGCCGGCAGCGGTCCTCGACAAGGGGTGCGGCCCGATCGTGCTCACGACCGTCCTCACGCTGGTGGGGTGGGTGCCCGGCATCATCGCGGCGATCATCTTCTGCACGCGACCGGCGTCGGCGAAACGCTGAAGGGCGGCCATCCGGCCATCGCGTGCTTCTCCGGAATCCGGTTCCGGCCGGACAGCCGTTCGCGCATGGCTCTTCATGGCTCCCGCATTGCTCCCGGCCTTGATCGGGATCGGCACCTCGGCCCTCACGCTTGTGCTGTGCCTGGCCCTGCTTCCCGCACCCATGACGTTCTGGTGGGTCATTCCGGCCGTTGGGCTGTCCGGCCTGTGGATCTGGGTCGGCATCGCCAGTGCGGCGGCGAGCGCACGAGCTGCCAGCAGCGCGTCGGCGGTCATCGCCGGAGCGGGCTCGCTGCGAATCGTGATCGTGGTCGTCCTCGTGTCGTGCCTCTGCGCTGCCATCGGTTTCTCGCTGGACCAGGGGAATCGTGTGGCCGACATCATCGGCGCGGTGCTGATCCTGGTTGCGTGTGCCTACAGCGGTCTCGGCGCGTCGGCCGTGGTCCTCAACGAACAGCGGATCCAGGCTGCTGAGGCTCCATCCGTCGAGGTCAGGACCGAGCATCGTCAGCAAGCCAGGATCGCGTTCTCGTGCCTCGGTCGGATCAATGCGCTCAGGCCGACGGACAGTGAGTGCAAGTTGGGCATCGACCGTCTCGCGCGCAAGGTCCGGACGATCGAACTCGCCCTGGCGCACTCGCACGGGGGTGGTGTGGGGAGTCTCGACCGAGCACCCGAGCACGCGTTCTCGGAGACCGAACGCATGGCGATCCTTCAGGCCGTGACCGCACTGGAGGACTCGGTCCAGTCACTCGAAGCGGCCGCCGACAGCCCCGATGAGATCACGCGCGCTGCCTCGCATGCCTTGGCCATCGAGCGGCTGCTAGCCATGAAGGGAATGATCTGACATGCCCGAGGTGATCCAGAGTTTCGACCAGTCGGGCTCGGTCTTGGTGAAGCGGTACCCGACCTCCGGTTCCGCGCCGATCGAGCTCGGCTCGCAACTGATCGTCCAGGAGAACCAGCTCGCGCTCTTCTGCCGCGACGGCAAGGGTCTGGACATGTTCCCGGCAGGCCGGCACGGCCTGGACACGGCGAACCTGCCGATGCTCGGTGGAGTGATCGGAGCGGGTTTCGGCGAGTCGCCGTTCACCGTCTCGATCTACTTCTTCTCGACCAAGGTCTTCCCGGGCCTCGGCTGGGGGACAGCCACGCCGATCGTCCTGCGCGACACCACCTACGGCGCCGTGCCGATCCGCGCCTACGGCACCTACTCCTTCAGGGTGTCCAAGCCGCGCAACCTCATGTCCACGCTCGTGGGTACGCGTGGCTTGTCCCAGTTGAAGGAGTTCGAGGACTTCTTCAGGTCGTTGATCGTGGCCAGGTTCAATCGCGTCCTCGCCAAGCAGCAGACGACCGTGCTCGACCTTGCCGTGAAGCTCGATGAGATCGGCAGTGACCTGCGTCGTGCCTGCGAGGCGGACTTCGACCAGTACGGGATCGAGCTGGTCGACCTGCTCATCGAGAGCGCCACGCCACCGTCCGAGGTCATGGCCCGGATCTCGCAGAATGCGGGGAACATGGCCATCACGGACCTGCAGCGGAACATGGCGGTGTCGCAGGCCGATGCCTTGGTGACCGCGGCCGCGAATCCAACGGGCGCAGCGGGTGCTGCGCTTGCCGGTGGGCTCGGCGTGGCCTTCGGCATGGGCGTCGCACCCGCTGCTTCGGCGCCCATGCCGGCGCCGGCAACTCCGGTGTCTGGCGGGGCGGCAGGAGCCGCAGCGGCACCCTCTGCGGATCGCATGGCCGACATCCGCAGATCGCTTGAGCAGTTGAAGGCGATGCACACCGATGGCCTCATCGATGACGAGGAGTTCCGGGCGGCGAAAGCCGCCATCCTGAAGGGAGTTGCCGGATGAGCATGGAGTGCAATGCGTGCGGAGCGGCCATCACGGGCGGCGCCTTGTCCTGCCGACGGTGCGGCGCCGAGGTTCCGCGTTCACAGGACGATCGTGCGGCGATCCACGCAGAGCGCGCGGTGTCTGCAGCCACCGAGCAGATCAAGCAGGGCTCGGGCACCTTTGGGGCGATCCTCCACATCAGCATGCTGGCCTCGATGATCCCGGCCCTGAACTGGATCTGGCTGTTCCCCGTCGGGTGCGCGCTGCTCATGCCTGACGTCCCCGGACGCATGCATGCCAGGGCATGCTGCTGGTTCTGGGTCGATTCCATCATCACCCTTGCCGTCGTGGTGCTCGTCGGGCTGATCACCTTGCTGGCGCTGGTGGCGGGCTCGGCCGTGACCGGCGCAGTCCATGGGAGCGATTGGGGCGCGGCCATCCAGCAGGGCGGCGAAGTTGGCGGGGGAGTGTTCGTCCTGATCATCGCGGTGGGGTACGTCGTCGTGCTCATCCGTTGGATCAAGCATGCGTTCGCCGCGGCGAGCGCGGCGCGTGATGGCGGGTGGCACACCTATCCCGTCCTGTTCATTGCCCAGCGCCGAACCCGGGAGCACGGCTGACATGTCGACCTCACCCCGCTTCATGCTCAAGGCCGATGCCCGCTCCGAGGCCTCAGGTCCGTACTCAGCCTCGGAACTGCGTGACCTGGTTCGCGTGGGCATGCTCACGGGTGCAAGCCTCGTCTCGCAGGAGGGAACGAACCGATGGGTCCCTGCGATCAAGGTGAAGGGCTTGCTCCCGGCAGTTTCAGCAACCGGTGCCGGAGCCGCACCTCCTGCCGCGGCCCAAGCGGCGCCAACCCGTGTACCCGCGGCCTCGCGCGCAGGTGCGCAGCCGCCAAGCGCCAAGGCAGCCGCGTCCGGTTCGGCGCAGGTGCCACCTCCGCAACACCCGACCGCGCCGGCGGTGGCACCCAAGTCTGGCGGATTCCTCGGCCTTTTCGCCCGACTGCCGGTCCTCGGCTCGCTGGCCATCGACAATACGGCACCGGCTTTCGTGGGAGCCTGTGTGCT
>JBEGMG010000082.1:0-5488 GCA_041183165.1 Actinomycetota bacterium
CGTCGCAGGCATCGCAGATGACCCGCGAGCCCTGCTCGTTGACGTCGAAATAGGTGGCTTCGTCGATGCCGAAGTCGTGGTGGGCCGCCGCGAGGGAGAACACGGTGTCGCAGCCGGCCAGGGCGCGGCGGACGGCATCGGGATCCCGGATGTCGCCGCGGATGAAGGCATCGAGGTGCTGGTCGGCCGAGGGGAGCCAGAGATCGAGCCCCACGACCTGGTGGCCGTCCCGGCGCAGGCGCTCGCAGAGCTTGGTGCCGATGAAGCCGGTGGCGCCCGTGACGAGGATCTTCATGCGACCGATGCTACTCCGCCGAACCTCGGGAGGTTCCCACCATTACGATCGAAGCATGGTCCGCTGGATCCCGTGCGCCCTCATGCTGGTCCTCGTGCTCGGCTCCCGCGCGTGGGCATCGCAACCCGACGCGACGACCGATCGCATCCGCGCGGCTGCGCAGCGTGCCCTCGATGCGCTGCCGGCGCGCCGATATCCGGCGTGGACCGGCGGCTTCGGCGCATGGCCCGGTCCGTGGCCCGGCGTGCTCGCTGCGTCACGGGACTCGATGGCCACGGTGGACCTGTTGCTGCAGCTGGAACGAGGCGCGCAGTCCACGCTGGCCATGTCGCCCACGCTGTACCGCCGCCCGGCGGCGGTCGCCGGCATCGCGTCCGCGCAACTCGATGGACGGGCGGCATCGATGGTCCGCAACAAGGACGCCTTCGCGCTCGCCTCATGCGACGTCGCCCAGGCCGACGTCCTGCGGACCAAGGGCGTGGAGCTGGCCATGGTCTCGGCCTGGCGCGGTGATGCGGCCGCCACCGCGAAGGCGCTCGACATGCTGGCGGCCTTCGCGGACCGAGCGCCGTTCCAGCGGCCGGGTTGGTCGCTCACCGATGACTCGATCGCGCTGCCGGCCGGCGGCGATGGAGTCTGGCTGGCAACAGCGTGGGGCATCGGCGGCATCGTGGACATGGTGGGCCTGATGGGGGATCGTGTCCCGGCAGACCTGCGCTCGAGGCTCGACGCAACCGTGCGCGCGGAGCTCGAGCGCATCGTGACCGACTGGGCCGATGCACGCCCCTGGTACGTGAAGGGCAGGGATGTCGCCAGCAACCAGTGGATCGAACCGTGCGTGGCCGTGGTGCGCGCCTGCCTCCACCTGCGTGACCCGTCGCTCGCACCCGCCTACGACCTCGCGGTCGAGAACCTGGGGTTGTCGATCGCCGCGCAAGGTGCCGACGGCGCCTTCATGGAAGGATTCGGGTACGCCGAGCAGACGTGCGGTCCGCTGGCGGACTGCCTCGCGGCGATGCAGGCGATCGGCGATCCACGCCTGCGGTCGGAGCCGTGGTCGACGAAGGCGTGGGCCTGGTTCCTGCACATGAACCTGGTGGGGGGTGCGGTGCTCAACAGCCACGACTGCCGGATGTCGCAGCGCCCCGACTGGGCGATGCGGACGCCGATGCCGTCGGAGGTGAGCGTGCTGCTGGGCAGCGGCGATCCTGCCGCCATCGACGCGGGCATGTTCCTGTTCCCGCAGGGCAGTGCGACGCTCCCCGGCATCCGGTGGTCGACCGCCATCGCGCGACGGGGCGCCGCGCCCATGCGGTTGCCCACCTTCGCCTCGTTCCCGTCGCAAGGCCAGGTGGTCTGGCGGTCTGCGTGGGAGCCGCCTGCCGCGCGCCCCGGCGCCCTGGCAGTCTGGGTGCGGGGCGGCACGCTGGGTGAGGGTCACCTGCACCGCGACAACGGCCAGGTCAGCGTCATCAACGGCGCGCGCCATGTGCTCATGGAGTGCGGGACGCCCGACTACGGCGCCACGGGATTCGAGGAGCGCTACGCACGCGCCGCCGGCCACGGCATCATGCAGGTCGGCGAGGTCTCGCCCCGCGGGAGGCCGGTCGATGTCACGATGGAGGTCCGCAGCCTCGATGCGGGCGGCGGAAGCGTGCGGATGGACACGACCAGGGCCTCGACCGCTGCACGGTCATGCACCCGGGAGGTGACCTGGGACGACCGCGGCAGGCTGGTGATCATCGACGCCGTCGCGTTCACGGCGCCCGTGGCGGCAGGCACCGAGGTGTACCGGTTCCACACGGGGAGCACCGATCCGCTGGCGATCACCGGCGGTGGCCGTTCATGGGATGTGTCGTGGCGGGGTGCGACGATCGCGCTGCGGTCGGACCGGCCGATCGTCGTCGCCCAGCAGGAGTGGCCCGATGCGGTGCGGCCGCCGTTCCGCCACCGCGTGCTGACGATCGCCGTGGCCGGAGCCGCTGATGGCCTGAAGCTCGACACCACGCTGCAGGTGGACCGTCGCGTGGTCGACTGAGTTCGGCCGACCGAGCGCCTCAGGGTGCGCTGGATTCGTCGAGGATGGTCGCGATCCACGCGAGGAAGAGCATCACGTGGATCGCACCGTGCAGCGCGCTCACCTTCCCGCGCACGAGCGTGAGCGCCGAGACGAAGAAGCTGATGGCCAGCAGGACCAGGAAGGGTGGATGGAGCCCGAACTCCGGCGTCGCACCGGTGATGAACCGGATCGCGATCACGGCCGGTGCGGTGAGCCCGATCGTGGCCACGGCGCTTCCCAGCAGGACATTGATGCAGCGCTGCATCTCGCCCCGGCGCGCCGCGACGAGCGCCGCCATGCCCTCGGGTGCCAGGACCAGCAGGGCCACGAGCACGCCGCCGAGCGGCAGGGGCAGGTACCACGCCTCCAGCAGTGCCCGGGTGCGCCCGCCGAGTCCCTCGGCCATCGCCACCACGGCCAGCAACGAGAGCACCAGCAGCGCGATGCTGCCCCAGAGCGGCATGCCCGGACGGTGGTGGCCCGCGGCCTCCGCGCGCCGGTCCTCCGCACGCGCGGGTTCGTGGGCGAAGAACGCCCGGTGGCGCGTCGTCTGCATCACGAGGAAGACCCCGTAGAGGATGAGGCTGGACACGCCGACGAAGACCTCCATGGGTGCGCTCATCCAGCCGCCCTCGGTTGAGGTCGTGAAGCGCGGGAGCACGAGCGTGATGCCGCTCAGCGTGATGAGCAAGGGCAGGTAGGCGCCGCTCGACTGCGGGTTGAACTCGCGCTCGGCGCCGCGCCAGCCCGCGATGAGGAGCCCGATCCCGAGGAACAGGTTCAGGATCAGCATGATCACGGCGAACATCGTGTCGCGCGCCACGTCGGGGTCCCCGTCGGAGCCCAGCATGATCGCGCAGACGGCAGCGACTTCGATCGTGATGGCGGAGAGCGTGAGGACGACGGTCCCGAGCGGCTCACCGAGGTGTTCCGCCACATGGTCGGCGTGGCCCATGGCACGGAAGGCGGCCGCAGTGATGGCCACGACGAGCCACGCGCTCCAGGCGATGCCCGCGGCCCCGGCAGGATCGCCGCCCGGGGACCAGTGGGCAAGGACCGCGGCTCCGGTGAGCAGACCCAGCACGATGGGGAGTTCGCGGACGAGGCTGCGGAGGCGATGGCCGGTCGGCGCGGTGGCGTTCGACATGACCCGACTGTACCCGCGGCCCCCCTTCGATCGCTGTACAGTCCCTGCTCCCCCCGGAGTCGCCATGACCGCCATCCTCGGACTCAACTTCAACCACGCCGATGCCTCGGCGTGCCTCGTGATCGACGGGAAGCTCGTGGCTGCAGTCGCCGAGGAGCGACTCGGCCAGCGGGTCAAGCACGATCCCCGATTCCCCGGCACGGCGATCCCGCGCGTGCTCCAGATGGGCGGCGTCTCGCTGCGCGACATCGACGTCGTCGCGCACTCGCGCGACACCTCCGCGAACCGTTGGGGCAAGTACCGCTACGTCGCGATGAACCCGCTCCGCGCCTTCGGTGCCGTCAGGCACCACCTGCAGCGGCGGGGCACCGAGGCGGGCGTGCTGCAGATGGTGGCGGAGTGCTGCGGCGGCGACCCGACGGCCTTCCGTGCGCGGCTCGTCAACGTCGAGCACCACCTGAGCCACGTGGCCAGCGCCTACTACTGCTCCCCGTTCGACGGCCTGACCGCCGGCATGTCGTACGACGGCTCGGGTGACTTCGCCAGCTTCATGGCCTGCCGCTGCGAGGGAACGCGCATCGAGGTGCTCGACCGCGTGCTCCTGCCCGACAGCCTCGGCTTCTTCTACACGGCGCTCTGCCAGTTCATCGGGTTCGATGAGTTCGGCGAGGAGTACAAGGTCATGGGCCTGGCGCCCTACGGCAACGACGAGTTCGCGCCGCAGATGAAGCAGCTCCTGCGGATCCACGAGGACGGCTGGTTCAGCCTGGATCGTGCCTCCTTCGGCATGCACGGCGAGGTCGCGAGCGGCGTCCTCGACGAGCGCGGGAGGATCGCCATGGGTCGGATGTTCGGCGAGGGCCTGGTGGCCATGCTCGGCCAGCCCCGGCGCCGGACCGACGAGATGACCCAGCGGGCCAAGGACATCGCGCGTTCGTGCCAGGTGCGCTTCGAGGAAGCCGCGATGCACTGCGCCAAGCGCCTGCACCGGCTCGTGCCGACGGATCGGATCGCCTATGCCGGCGGCTGTGCCCTCAACGGCGTGGCGAACGCCAGGCTCCTCCGCGAGACGCCGTTCAAGCACGCGTACCTGCAGGCCGCCTCGGCCGACGACGGGCTCTGCGTCGGCGCAGCCATGTGGGCCTGGCACAACGTGCTCGGCGGCAAGGAACGCTTCCACATGCACCATGCGTACTGGGGCCCCGAGTACGGCGCCGAGGAGATCCGCCGATCGGCCGAGTCGTGCCCGATGCCGCAGTTGGTGGTCAGCCGCGAGCGCCTGCCGCGGTTCACGGCACGCCTGCTCCGCGCGGGCCTGGTCACCGGCTGGTACCAGGGGCGTTCGGAGTGGGGGCCGCGCGCGCTGGGCAACCGCTCGATCCTCGCCGATCCGACCCAACCCCAGATGAAGGAACTGATCAACGCCAAGATCAAGCGCCGCGAGATGTTCCGCCCGTTCGCGCCCACCGTCACGCGCCGCGCCGTCTCGACCTACTTCGAGCAGGACGTCTTCAGCCCCTTCATGATGCACGTCGTGAAGATCCGCCCCGAGTTCCGCGATCGCCTGCCGTCCGTGACCCACGTGGACGGCACCGGCCGCCTGCAGAGCATCGAGCGCGAGACCAACCAGCTCTACCACGACCTCATCGAGGAGCTCGGCCAGCTCTCGGGGATCCCGATCGTGCTCAACACGAGCTTCAACGAGAACGAGCCGGTCGTGGACACCCCCGACCAGGCACTGGCGTGCTTCACCCGCACCGGGCTCGATGCCCTGGTGCTCGGGACGCACGTGATCGTGAAGCCCGAGCACGAGGCCCGGCTCCGGGAAGCGGACGAACAGAGCCGCTGAGGCGGTCCGAACCCGCCCTCAGCACGGGCCCCAGATCCCGAGCATGATGCCCAGGTCGGCGCCGTCGGTCGTGCCGCTGCCGTCGAGGTCGCCCGCGGACGAACCCCAACCGCCCAGCAGGATGCCAAGGTCGCTGCC
>JBEGMG010000083.1:0-6790 GCA_041183165.1 Actinomycetota bacterium
TGCGTCGAGGTTCCGCTGGCTGCGGTTGTGCCGCTTCATCGTGAGGTCAAGCGGGGCACCCTCGGCGGCATGCTGCGCCAGGCGGGGGTCGAGGCAGAAGCGTTCATCGAGACAATCGGCCTCTGACCGCTTCACAAACCAACGGTGGCGTGCCTCCCTTTGGCCACAAGACGCACTTGCGCATCTTCATCGACCCCGACCTGTTGCACTACGACGAGGTGTGGGCCGCGGCCGGCACGTGGCACGACGTGTTCGGCATCGAGCCGCACAAGTTGGTGGAGGCCAGCGGGGGAGTCGTCACCGACCTCAAGCGCGGCTGACTGCTCAGGCCAGGATCAGCAGAATCGCCATGAGGCCCTCGATCGCGAGCCCGGCGACGTTCTCTCTCGACCGTGATTCACCGACGGCGAATGAGATGGCACGGGCCACGAATGCGCCACCCCACGCTGCCCCGAGGACCAGTGCGGCGTCGCTGCTGGCGATCAGCGAGACGGCAAGGCCGGCGCCGATGAACAACCCGCCGTAGGTCGCTCGCACTTCGGACACGCCGAGCCGGCCGGGAATGTGAAGTCCGATGGTTCGGCTCACTTGGTTCGGCCAGATGAGTCCGAGGCATCCAGCGATGATGGAGATGCCCGCCCCTACGTAGCCCATCGCATTCATCCACTAATCCTCGCGCGGACCGACAGACCGCATGTGGGTTGCCCATGAACGAGGTGGGTTCCCCAAACCAATGGTGGCGTGCCCCGTTCGGTCACAAGACCCACCTGCGCATCTTCATCGATCCTGACCAGTTGCAGTACGACGAGGTGTGGGCCGCGTCCGGAACCTGGCACGACGTGTTCGGCATCGAACCCCACAAACTGGTCGAGGCCAGTGAGGGCTTGGTCACCGACCTCAAGCGCGGCTGATCCATCTACTCGTGGCGCGGGTTTCTACTTCACGCCGAGTGCGGCCTTGAGTTCTGACTCGGTGATCCCCAGGGTTTTCGCCGCAGCGGCGAAGTCGGGCGGAAACGTGGTGCCAAGAGCCTCGGTGAGTTGGTTGACCGTGATGCCGAGTTCCTTTGCGGCGGCACTGAGATCCGGCATTGGTCCCATGTTCGGCATCTGCTGGATCTGACTGGTGTCGACCGTTCCGTGCAAGCACCTGATTGAGGAGGTCGCGTCGTTCGTGCCAGGGAGAACGTAGTGGTAGATGCCCGAAGGGAACTCGGGTGTCGGGGAGGTGATCCCATTGCATTCATCGAGCGTCGCGACGTCGACGGGCTCCCCGTTGATGTCGTTCGCGCCGTAGATCGGGAAGCCGTCGAGGGCGATGCCGATGATGTGCGACGCACCCTTCTCCTTGTCGACTTTCCTGGTCACACAGTTGGGGAGGCCGTGATAGTGATATGCGCCCCTGTCGGGGGTCGGGTGGCCTGCGCATTTGTCGACGAAGGATGCGGTGATTCCGTTGTCGTCGGTGATCGTGAAGTTGCTGGCCATCGCGACGGTCGAACCGTCTCCCTCGTAGGGGTTGTACAGGACGGCTCCTGAGATCATCACTCCGATCGACCCCAGAGGGGCCTTCGTGACGCTCGAGGTGTACTCCGGCACTGACGGGATGTCGAACGAATAGGTCTGTGCCTTCGTCGGATCCTTCATGACGTGGGCGGAAGACGCGTCGGGGACGACGACGCCGGCATCCGGCACGGCGTAGTACTCGTCGCGCTCGTGGTCCGGAATTCCATCTGGTTGGAAGTTGATCGATTCACCGGAGTAGGTGATGCTGATCGTCGGGTTCCAGGAAGCGGCTCTGACCGCGCTGGTCGTATCGATCGAGGTTGTGGATTCGCCGGGGGTGCTCGTGGTCGACGTCGTGGAGGTCGGTGATTCAGAGTTGTCGGAGCACGCCCCGAAGATGAACGTGGTCGCGACTCCCAAGAACGCGAGGAGTGTTCTCGAGCCGGTGTGGCGTTGGATCATCGTGCGGCCCTTCTCGGTGTCATCAAGGGCGACCGTAGATTGCCGAGGTAAACGGATGGTGAGAGCGCGACGAGTTGCGTCCGTGACCGGAGCTGCGGCGGGTACGTGACACGACGTGTCCGGCATCGAACCCCACTGGCTGGTCGAGCCGAGCGAGGGCCTCGTCACCGACCTGAAGCGCGGCTGACACCCTTTCGAACGCGTTGGTACATTCATCGCATGTCGAGTCCCGATGAGATCGCGGCCACGCTCCATGCCTATGCCGAGGCGTGGCGAGCTGCCGACCTGGACGAGATTCTCGCCTCGTATCACGACGACATCGTTCTGCACTACATGGGCGACAGCCCGCTGGCCGGCAGCCACGTCGGCCGAGCTGCAGTGTTCGAGGCGCTCGGCCAGGCGACCCTCCGGTCCTCGCGCAGGCTGATCGAGATCGAAGACGTGTTGGTGGGCAGACATCTCGGTGCCTTGTTGGCGGTTGAGGAGCTCGGGGATCCGCCACGGCGGATGCGCAGGGTCCTGGTGTATCGGGTGCACGAGTTCAGGCTGCGCGAGTGCTGGCTGTACGACGAGGATCAGCGATTCGTCGATCATCTGTGGTCGCAGGAGGGCTGAGGGTCTGCTGCCGATGACAAGGAACTTCGGCCTGGCACTCAGCCGCTCACTGGATTCAGACACCAGCGGCGGTGTGCCGCCCTTCGGTCTGAAGACTCACTGAATGTGTTCATCGACCCCGACCTGAAGCGCGGCTGAGCCGGAGCGCTATCTGCGGCGAGTCGGAAGCGATGCGAGTCGCACCGCAGGTCCGAAACCGACGCACCGCAAGAACGCGAACCGACCCCCCGGCACTGCTCGCGCTTCCGCACCGAGTCCCTTGAGGATCTCGCTGGCGAATCCCTTTCGAGGGTGATCCGCGAGAACGCGGCTCACCAGGTCGTGTGGGAGGTGGCGCTCCCTCAGACCCGCAAGGTCGACCATCGCCCCGAACTGGGTGTATGCGCCGAGTGCGCCGTCACGGGTGGCGTCGATGCCGATCGTGGTGTGGACGACCACCGCATCGAAGACGTGGTCGCAGGCTTCCTCGTGTCCGGCGTTGCGTGTCACGTCGGCGGCCAGGGTGGCGCTGCGAAGTGTGAAGTCCTCTCCTGCCACGGAGGGGAAGAGACCAGCGTCGTGCAGGAGTGCGCAGACGACAAGAAGTTCGTGGTCGACGTCGACTCCGTCGATGAGCGCCAAGGCCCGCGCAAAGACGGCGCTCCGGTAGCCGTGGGCGAGGATTCCGCGCGACTGGCACAGAGCCGCCTCCTCTGCGTCCCGCACGAGGCGCGTGTCCGGCATCTGGAGGACATCGTCCAATGAGAGCGAAGGATTGACTCGCCGCCGAAGACGCTGACTCATGAGTCGACGCTGAGTCGTCAGCGAAGTCGCGAGCATCCTGGCCCGTTGCGCGTTGGTGAGGCGCCCGCCCGTGCTGTGCAACCAACCCGGGCCGCCCACTCGATCGGGGTCGGGCAACGGTCCCAGCAACGATGAGTGGCGTGGGTTGTGCTCTTCCGGCATCCGTTGCAGTTTGTCAGGAGAGAAATGGTCATCGTGCTCGGGGCTGAGAGGAGTGGCGTCCGAGACCGGTGAGGGCGGTCGGCCGGTCGACCGTGTGGCACGACGCGGTGGCGGGCAGCGAAGGTCTGGTCACCGGCCTGGAGCGCGGCCGAGCGTTCCGCTCCACGCAGGGCGACGGCCCACTGCTCCGCATCTGGTCGGTTTGGTTCCCGGAAACCGAGACGAATCACGCCCGGAAGCCGGGGTGGGAAGGATGCCAACCAGAAACCGGGTAGGTGGTGTGCAGCCTGAGGAAGTGGTGCGGCTCGTCCCGTTCCCGCGATTCAGGACTGCGTCGCCGTGCCCTTGTGCGAACTGTCAGGGTGATGGCATGTCGGACAGCGGCGAATCGACGGGACTGGCCACCGAGCACTACATCATCAGAGGTGGTGCCGAGGGGCGCGATCGCCTGCGGGTCCTGAGCCGGGTGATGCGCCCGAGCACCGACCGTTTCCTCGACCGGATCGCGGTGCCGACCGGCTCTGTCTGCCTCGATGCCGGATGCGGCGGGGGTGAGGTGGCCAGGATGCTCGCCGCTCGGACGGGGCCGACGGGACGTGTGGTCGGTATCGACGTCGATCCGGTGCAACTCGACATCGTGCGCGCCGAGCGCGAAGCGGCGTACCTCGACAACCTCGAACTCCGTCTGCTGAATGTCGAGAACCTCGATGAGCATGGCGTGTACGACCTGGTGTACTCGCGCTTCGTGCTCACCCACCTCGCCGATCCGGTGTCAGCGCTCACAGCCCTCGTGCGCGCCGGCAGGCCCGGTAGCACGGTTGCCATCGAGGACGTCGATTTCGCCGGCCACTTCTGCCATCCCGAGCACCCTGCGTTCAGCCGCTATTGCGAGGTCTATGCGGCGTCGGCCATCGGTCGCGGTGCCGACCCTTACATCGGTCGGCGCCTGCCCGCGATGTTCGCCGCTGCGGGCCTGATCGACATCGAGGTGCACGTCGAACAACCAGCGGGCTTCGATCCCGATGTGAAGGCAATGGCTCCTCTCACCATGGCGGCGATCGGAGAGGCCGTGGTGACTGCGGGACTCGTCACCAACGAGGAGGTGAACGGGCTCGTGGAGCAACTCTGGGAATTCGCCGAACAGCCGTTCAGCATCATGAGCGTGCCGCGGATCGTGCAGGTGTCCGGCCGCGTTCCACTCACCTGAGCGGGTCCTCATGTGGTGATGCCGGGATGGAGGGGTCAGTCGACGAGGAAGTCGGCCACGAGATCGAGGACGACCTCGGGAAATCGTTCGGCGACAGCAGCGTCCATCCGGTCGCCCGCATCGTTGGGAGGCAACGGCGATGCGAAGGCAGCCGATCGGGTGTCGGCACTCGGCCACTGCGCGTACGCGTACCAGATGTCATCTCGGCCCCGGTGAAGCCGGGAGCCCCGAGAGCCGCGTGCGAGAAGGAGCCTTGTCATCTCGGTCCATGCTTCGACGAACTCGACCTCGTGCCCTGGTCTGAGCCTCCAGCGATAGAGCACCACGAATCCAGGCTGGCTCATTTGCGTAACCATATCGATCCGTTCAACGCAGGGCGTCGGGAGTTCGCGGCGTGGAGTGGGCCGCATCCGTCACCCGCCAGGGTGCGCTCGGCACCGGACCCACCGGCTCGTCGTCGACCTTTGGCGCGTGTGACAGGCTGGCCGCGTGAAGCGGGTCGTGGTCTTCGGTCGAGGCGGCTCGGGCAAGTCCACGCTCTGTCGCCGTCTCGGGGCGCTCACGGGCCTTCCGGTCATCGAACTCGACAAGGTGTACTGGGACGAGAGCCTGAACGTGCTCGAGCCTCAGGAGTGGCACAGACGACAGACGGCTGTCGTCCAGGCGGACGAATGGATCATCGACGGAGACCTCGGCCCGTACGACGTGACAGAACCGCGGCTCGCGCGCGCGGACACGGTGGTCATCATGGACACCCCGCTCGTGAGGTGCATGTGGCGGGCCCTCCGGCGAGGTCGCCAGCGGATCGACTTCTGGTTGTGGGTGATTCGGTGGGGTCGGAGCTATCGACCCCGGATCCTTGCTGATATGCAGCGCCACGCGCCCGAGGCGGAACTCGTGACGTTGTCAAGCGGGAAGAGCGTCGACGACTGGCTCACTCGTTGTGGCGCGCACCGTGGTTCGAGATGAGCACGAGGGCGAGGTTGGGTCCCCCTAGGCTCGCCGGTCATGAGCACCGAGAAAGTGAAGGGTCCAGCCTCGTACTTCCCATCGATCGAGAAGAAGTACGGCAAGCCGATCTCGCACTGGAAGGCCCTGCTCGCTTCGATGCCCGCTGGAACGAAGCACTCAGAGATGGTCGCGATGCTGAAGACGGATCACTCGATGGGGCACGGCCACGCCACTGCGGTCGTCGCCCACCATCGAGCGGAGAACGGCCTCTGACGCAACGGCGGTTCAGCGCTGTGCTGCGCCGTTCGGTCCCGGGGCACTGAGTTCTGGGTGGTGTTGGTCCCGGAAACCGGGACGGAAACCGCCCAGAAGCCGAAGTGGGACGGAAACCGCCCAGAAACCTCGGGGCCGGGTTGGGTGTGGGGCGGGGCGCACTTGGCGGGTGAGGGTCAGAGCTCCACGGTTCCGGTGATGCAGGTGGACACGTGACCGCCGACCCAGACACCGCCCGCTTCGTCGGCGGTGATGTGCACCACCCCGGCGCGTCCGATCGCCGTTCCCTGCGACACTCTGTACGGAGCGGCGAGCCGTCCAGAGCTGATGAGCCACTGCGCCATCGACGCGTTGAGACTCCCGGTCACCGGGTCCTCGAGCGTGATGCCGTTCTCCGAGAAGAACACGCGGACCTCGCAGGCGAAGGGTGACCCGGGCGGGTACAGGCCGGCGACGCCGATGCTCAATCGCATCGGGCGCGGTTGCAGCGCGAGCACTTCGTCGGCTGACGCCAGCAGCACCGCCAACCACCCCGGACCGTTGTCGGCCCACTGCGCGTCGATGATGGATGCTCGGTCGATGCCCAGCGAGTCGGCGGCCTCCTGCAGGGTTGCGTCATCGGCTGGCCCGCCTCGCAGCAACGGGGGCGCGGCGAAGGTGAGTTGTTCGCCGTCTCGGCGGACAGTGACGAGCCCGACGCCACACTCCTGCACGATCCGGTCGGGGTGGCGCGGTGTGCCGCCGAACGCCAACCAAGTGTGCGCGGAGCCGAGCGTGGGGTGACCGGCGAACGGCAACTCTGCGGCAGGGGTGAAGATGCGGACTCGGTAGT
>JBEGMG010000084.1:0-2905 GCA_041183165.1 Actinomycetota bacterium
CCGAGCCCATGGACTTCACCGGAGCCGCCCGCGATCAAGTCGCGCGTGTCGCGCAGCGCGTACAACTCATTGCCGACGCACATTCGCGGGCGGCGGCGTACTCGCCGGGAGCGATCCTCTAGCCGAAGTCCTTGGTCTTCTCCACGTAGACGGTGAAGCGCTTGTTGTCGCTGCTGTCGCTCTCACGCACGATACGAACTGTGCCGTTCTTGATCATGCTGCCCGAGTTGGCCCAGACCCAGTGGATTTGGTAGGTCTTGGAACCGCCCTCGTCGCAGAAACTGTCCCACTGCAGGGTGGCGAACGAACCCGGCGATTGAGTCGACACCCTCGGGCATCCGATGCTCGGATTCTTGAAGTCGAGCTCGACGAATTTCTCGACCAGGAGCTCGACATCGTCGTCGGCGTTCCGCTCGCCCTGCCAAGTCTGGCGATCGCCTCGCACCATCTCTCGGCTATCGCCGAGGTTGTAGCGGTCCTTGACGGTGATGAAGCGTCCGTCGTTGACGATGGTGACCTCGACACCCTTGGTTCCCCATAGTCCGGCGGGATCCCCGGAGCCGGACACGGACTCCACCGGTGATGCCGACGGGGCACCGCAGCCCGCCACGAGGACGCAGGTGATGAGTGTGGGGGTGAGCAGGTGGCGCCGGAGGGTCATGTCAGTGTCGCCTTACGGAGGAGCGATGAGCACGCGCGTGGGAGCACGTTACCCAAGCGCGCGCGGCACCCCGACTCCCGCGTGAGTCACCCGAACATCGGCAACTCACGTCACCACGGCCGCCCTACTGTGGGCCCATGCGTCTCCGCTTGCTCGCCGTCCCGCTATCGGCCCTTCTCCTGGCCGCCTGCTCGTCCTCCGCCGCGCCTGTCGAGTCGGCGTCCTCCGGCGGTGCGGCGGCGGCACCTCAGCGGATCGTCGCGTTCGGCGACAGCTTCACGGCCGGCTTCGGCTTCTACGACGATGGCGCTGAGATGACGGGCGAGGAGTTCTTCACCTGCGTTGGGGAGGGGACGATCCCCGCGGACAAGAAGAACGACCTCTGCTCCTCCAATGGCACCGCGCGCACTCCGGAGGAGCCCCTCGCCTTCGCACCCGACTACGGATACGGCAACCAGGTCTCCTGGGCCGCGCAGGTCGCCCAAGGACTCGGCGTACCGGCTGAGTCGTATGTCAACATCGCGATCTCCGGCTCGACCGGCAGGGAGTGGGCAGAGGATCTCTTTACGATCGACGGCACCACAGGCCTCGACGCCGTCGCGGCGCAGGACCCCGACGTCGTGCTCATGACACTGGGGGGCAACCCGACGCTGGGCAAGGTCATCCTCGGCGAGGGCGAGAGGTGCGACGCCTATGACAAGCCCGACGCGGGCCTGTCGGGAGCCAACCTCACCGCGCAGGAGAGCGAGCTGCGCGCCTGCTTCAACCGCATCATCACCGAGGATGGCACCTACGACGCCCTCGTGACCGTCTACACGCGGCTGCTCGACACCACGGATGCCCAGATCCTGGTCCTGACCTACCCGCGGGTGGTGCCCGCACTCGCGCTCGGCAACTACACGCCCGCGGGCCTGCTCGTCGCCCGCGAGGAGCTCAACGCCACCATCGCCAAGGCCATGGACGCGGTGAAGTCCTCGCACTCGGAGGGCTCGCGCCTGATCTCCGCGGATCCGGAGTTCGCCGTGGGGCTCCCACCGGGCGACTTCACCGCGGCCGACTGCTTCGGCGCGGCCAAGGACGCCACCGGGACCGATGGACCCAGCAACCAGTCCACGCCGACGCAGGAGAACTTCGCCGAGATGTACGCCACGACCGGATGGTGCCCCGGCACGCCGTTCCTTATCGCCGGTGACAGCGGTGTGCACCCCAACAAGGCGGGGTACGCCGAGTTCGCCCGCGTCGCGCTCGCCGCTCTCGGGAGGAACTGACATGAGGCTCGCATCAGTCGCGGTCACGCTCGTGCTCGCAGCGGGCCTGGCCGCGTGCGGATCGACGGGCACAGCCCCGGTGGAGTCTGCATCTTCCGGAGGTGAGGTCGCGTCGACGCTCAAGGGCTTCGTCGGCTACGACATCGTCCGACCCGAGGACCAGGAGGACTACTTCGGCGGAGACGAGCCATTCGTCGCAGTACTCCGCATCCGGTCCACGACGGGTGTCCCGGGCAGCACGAAGTGGGCGTGGGTAACGGATGACCCGCAGGAGGTTGCCGTCAAGGCGGGAAATGAGGGGTCGATCCCGGATGGCACCGGCGATGCGTGGTTCGAGGGCGACCTCGCGGTGCGGCCCCTCGAGGAGACGCAGTTCATCGGCATGGACACCAACCTCACGGCCGATGTCATGGTGACCCTCGCCTTCGTCTTCGAGGGAGATGCGGGGCGGAGGGCCACGGATGTCAGCGTCCTGAACTCCCTGGCCGGTCCCGTTGTCCAGCAGGTCGGCGACATCGTCGAGGGCACGAAGATCCCTGTCTCCGTCCGGGCGGTCCTGGATCCCAAGCTCACCACCGACGCGCTCGATCAGCTCATGAAGTCACTGGAGAAGATCAAGAACCCGGAGATTACCTTCGCCATCGTCGTGGATCTGATCAGGCGCCTCCTGGAAGCTGGCGGCGACCCCAACGACTTCATTGGCGTGGTCGCTACCGCCTTCGTCCCCACCACGGGTGAACTCACCAAGACCCTGCGCAGCATCGGCGTGACCCCCACGTCGATCGACCTGCTCGACGACCGCCAGGGCGACGGCGACCAGGCGTGGACCAACTACCTGACGTTCCGCAAGGAGCACCAATTCGAGATCGTCGGCACGAACTTTGGCAAGGGATATGTGGCGGGGGAGTTGTGGTACGGCCTGCTCTCGGATGAGTGGGTCGAGGACTGGATGGCCGTGGAGAGCGCATTCCCCTGG
>JBEGMG010000085.1:0-4065 GCA_041183165.1 Actinomycetota bacterium
CCGGACCGAAGAAGATCGGGGCCCCGCTGGGAGCACCGGGAGCGCCTCCCGGCCCAGGCTGGAAGAAGCCGCCCGAGGGAGGTCCAGCCGGACTGCCACCGAAGATCTGACCCAGGCCACCCGAGCTGATCGGTGCGCCACTCGGGACACCACCTGGCATCGGAGCACCACCACCAAAGAAGTTCGACGGAGGTTGAGCTGGCATTCCGGGCATCGGAGCGCCACCGGGACCACCAGGCATCGGCATACCGCCGGGCGCACCACCCGGAGGCATCATGCCGGCTGGAGGCTGCATTCCTGGGGGCATCGCTCCCGGATTGAAGTTGCCACCGGGCGCACCACCGGGACCACCCGGCATCGGCATACCACCGAATCCGCCGGATCCACCCGCTCCGGGGGCCGCACCACCGGGACCACCCGGCATCGGCGCACCACCAGGCGCACCACCCGGACCAGGCTGGAACCCACCCGGACCACCCGGCATCGGCGCACCACCAGGCGCACCACCCGGACCAGGCTGGAGCCCACCCGGACCACCCGGCATCGGCGCACCACCAGGCGCACCACCCGACGGCGGGCCCGGAACAATGACTGCGCCAGGCGGAGGACCGGCGGGTCCAGGGTTAAAGGATCCACCGCCCGGCGGCGGAGCAAAACCACCCGACGGGGGGCCAGGCATAGGCGGCGGAGCAAAACCACCCGGCGGGGGGCCAGGCATAGGCGGCGGCGACTGCGCGTCGACGCCCGTCGCCGCCAACACCATCATCGCCACAACGCCCACACCGAAGGCGAGTGACCGTCCTTTCCAGGACACAGTTCGAACTCTTGTCATGACGACTCCTTACGCCTCACAACCGAATGCGTTGACCAACTCGAAGAACGAAGTACTGACCGATTCTTCCTGAGTGCCCGTCACGGTCAGGGCGAAGGCGCGACCGTCGACCTCGCACGTCCAACCACCGATCACTGCTACACCGACCGTATTGCTGTTGGCATCCAACGCCGAGAACGTTGCATAAGCGGCGGACTGTCCGTCGACCGTGAAGGCATCCTGACCCGCACCTAGGAGAGCGAAGTCGAGTCCCGAGTTGGCCTTGAGCACTTCGAATGATGAGGTGACGGAATCGCCTGGACTCAACGGTGTTTCCGGCTTGGTCCACAGCAGCAACACGCTCACGCCGCCGGCCGAGGCGAGCAGCGAACCCGACTCCTCAGTGGCCTCAGCATCGTTGATTCCGACATACGTCGGCTCGATGCCTTCGGGCAGCGGGAAGGCGAAGCCGTACGTCGACTCGGTCACGATTGCCGGCGCAGTACCAGTGGCAAAACCGCTGCTTCCGTCCTCATTGGTCACGAACTTCGACGACAGTTCATCGACCTTGGCCGAAAGATCGGCGATTGCCTGCTCAAGAGAACCGGTGTCGACGTTGACTTCGGTTGGACCGGACGAGTCCCCACCCGAGTCGCCGCTCGAGCAACTGGCCAGCGGTACCACGGCCAGACCAACCACAACACCAGCAACGAAACCGAACGAACGGCGAGACATATCTTCCCCTTCTGGGCGACCCCCCGGCCACCTTCTCAGAGACGAATTGAACCACATTCGTATCTATTAGAGAAGAGTTTCCGAATTCACGAAGAAAAAGCGGAAATCCATTTCGTGACGCTGGTGGGGCTAACAAGAGTCGAACTTGTGACCTCATCCTTATCAGGGATGCGCTCTAACCAACTGAGCTATAGCCCCAGCAGGTGAGAACCCTATCGGCGGGTCCGAGCGACCCTCAACCGCGCCCGCCAGCCGCTCCTCGCAGGCTTCGGATCATCGGCACCCGTGCCCTCTTCCAGGAACGTCACCCTGATCCCACCCACGAGATCGGTGATCAGGTTGAACGTCGTGGCCACGAGCACCGCCAGGCCGGTCAGACCGACCACGAGGAACAGACCGAGCACCCAGGCCTGGCGGAAGATCTCCCCGCCATCGAATTCGAACGACTCCCAGCCGAAGCTCTCCATGAAACGCTCGACGTTGTCGACGGTCCCGGTCGCATTGGCCACGTTCCACAACAAAACACCCGTCAGCAACAACGTGAGATACAGCACCACGTGGAAGACGAGGGTCACGCGGAACACACTCCACGGGTCGATGTGGCGCACGATGCGTGTCGTGCGCTGCAGATGCCGACGCTCCATCTTGATGAGAGGTCCCTTCGCCGGCGCTGACGAGGGCGTCTGCGGAACGTCTTCGTCGGGTTGAACTGCCGGGACGATGAACAGCGGGTCACCGGAGTCGGACACGATGCCAGCGTAGAAGATCAGGGCAGGTCGATGTTGCTCGCCCGCGCCCGGCCCAGAACCCCGTCGACGTTCACCACGACCTCCACCGTTCCCGACCAATCGACCATCGACACCACGTCAGCATCGTTCCGGAGTGCGATTCGACGCGCCGAAACCTCGCCGCTCTCCACGGCGGCGAGAGCAACCGCATCGGCAACCGACTGAGCCCGTGCCGCGTCGACCACCACACCACCGAGGCGGGTCATCTGCTGCGTTGCGACCAGAAGGACCGCGATCACACCCAAGCACAGAATCCCGACTTGGCCGTTGTCGCGAACCGGGCTCGGCCCGGAAGGGTTCGTCACTCGTCGCCGCCGAGGATGAGAGCGACCGACGACACGGTCTGTCCCTCCTCCACGGTCATGACCCGCACACCCGTCGCAGTGCGACCCTGCGAGGAAATGTTGCGAACCTCGGTTCGGATCGTCGCGCCACCGGATGTGACCGCAACGATCTCGTCGTCGATCCCGACCATGAAGGCCGAGACGACGTAACCCTTCTTCTCCTTGATGAGGATGCCGCGAACTCCGATACCACCGCGACCCTGCTGGTTGAACTTGTCGAGTTGCGTGCGCTTGCCGTAACCGGCCTCGGTGATCATGAGAATCGCCGCGTCATCGCGCGCCACGTCGACGCTCACGACCTTGTCGCCCGAACGCAACTTCATGCCGCGGACACCAGCAGTGGCCCGACCCATGGGCCGCACTTCGTCCTCCGAGAAGCGAATGGTCATTCCCGAACGACTCACCATGAAGATGTCGTCGGAGCCCGATGTCTCGATCACGCGAACCAGTTCGTCTCCCGGACGCAGGTTGATCGCGATGAGTCCGTCACGACGGCCGTTGTCGTACTCGTCGAACGCCGTCTTCTTCACGACGCCATCGCGGGTCGCGAAGAACAGGTAGCGCTCGGCCGCGAAGTCGCGGGTGTCGATGATCGCCTCGATGGTCTCGCCGGCCTGCAGCGGCAGCAAGTTGACGATCGGAACGCCCTTGGCGGCGCGCTCGCGCTCGGGGACGTCGTGCGCACGCAGGCGGTACACCTTGCCACGGTTCGAGAAGAACAGGAGGTAGGCGTGCGCCGTCGTGAAGATCACGTGCTTCACGATGTCGTCGGCCTTCAACTTGGCGCCGGTCACTCCCTTGCCCCCACGACCCTGCGTGCGGAAGTTCGACGCGGCCACGGCCTTCACGTACTGCGCGGCGGTCATGACGATCACCAATTCGGTGTCGTCGACGAGGTCTTCGAGGCTCATCTCGCCGGCGTCAAGAGTGATGGGGCACACACGGGGCGTCGCGAACTCTTCCTTGATGGCCAGCAATTCGTCCTTGATGACGGTGCGCAACTTCGTGTCGTCGGCGAGGATGGCTTGCAGGTCGGCGATGCGCTGCGTGAGTTCGGCGATCTCGGCCTCGAGATCGATACGTGAGAGGCGCGTGAGCTGGCGAAGTTGCATGTCGAGGATGTCGATGGCCTGCACTTCGGTGAACTCGTACGGCTTGGCCATGAGCTGAGCCTTGGCGCTGGGCGCGTCTTCGCTCTCGCGAATGAGTTTGATGATGTTGTCGATGACGTTGAGGGCCTTGATGCGGCCCTCCAGGAGGTGGGCGCGCTTCTGGGCCTTGTCGAGACGGAACTCGGTACGACGAGTGAGCACCTCGACCTGATGGCGGAGATAGCCGTCGATCGCGTCGGACAGCGTGAGTTGACGCGGTACGCCATCGACCAGAG
>JBEGMG010000086.1:0-4299 GCA_041183165.1 Actinomycetota bacterium
CAGCGCCGGTGCCATGGCGATGGGCGGCACGGTCGCGCACTTCCGGCACCCCGGCAGGGAGCCGCTTGCCGGTCTGGGGGTAATCCCCGACGTCCGCGTCTTCCCCCACTTCGATCGTTACACGCGATGGATTCCCGATATCGCGCTTCGGCCCTTTGCCTCTCGAGACGCGACGATGCTGGGGATCGACGAGGACACGGCACTTGTCGCCGAGGATCCTGACCGCGAGGGCCCGTGGGATTTCCATGTCGAGGGCAGGCAGAGCGCCTACATCGTTCGACGAGACGACGTGCACAAGATCGAACTCCCGATCGCCCTTGCGGTCGATTCCTGACGTAGCCTGACCGCGTGAAGGCCCTGCTCGCAGCCGCGGGAGTGATCCTCGCCGTGGTCGCGGCACCCGCTGCATCCGCAGCTCCACCGGAGAATCCCCATCAGGTCATCACCGTCTCTGTCGCTTCATCGACATCGACGTCGGGCGTGCTCGAGGCCTGGGAGCGCCGCGGTGCGGAGTTCGTGCGCGTCCGCGAACCCGTCACCGTCTACGTCGGCGAGGACGGCGTGGGCCTCGCCTCGGAGCGACGGTCCCGCACCCCCCGGGGCGTCTTCACCCTCACCGAGGCCTTCGGTCTGGCAGCGGACCCCGGCACCGCTTTGCCCTACACGCGCGTGGGGACCTCGCACTGGTGGGTGAGCGATGTGCAGAGCGCGCACTACAACCAGATGCGGGTGTGTCGACCGGGAGCGTCATGCGGATTCCGCCAGTCCCGATCGGAGCAGCTCGGTGCGATCGAGGCCTACAGGTACGCCGTCGTCATCGACTACAACCGCGACCCCGTCGTCCCTGGGCGCGGGTCGGCATTCTTTATCCATGTGAACGAGGGCAAGCCGACGCAGGGCTGCATCTCGATGCGCCAGTCCGATCTGAAGTCGCTCATGCGCTGGCTGGACCCTGCCGAGGAGCCGATCATCTCGATCAACTTCGGCGACGCCGCCTATGCCGTGCTCGACTGACCCTCCAGCCAGTCGCCGGCCAGATCCGCGATGATGCCGGCGCCCGTGGAGTCCATGTGCACTCCGTCGGGTGAGATCACCCAGCCGCGGGCGAGCGCGATCGTGTCGTAGCTGCGGCCCAGCGCGAAGTGCTCGACCAGCGAGGCCACGCCCGGTGCCCACGACCCGGTCCAGGCCGGACCCGAGGTAGCCCCCTGGCTCGCAAGCAGGTCGGTGAGGCGCTCGTATACGGGCAGGTACGCCGCACCTGTCTCTAGGCACACCTCGTGGATCGCGTTATTCGCCTCGCGCACGACCGCATTGACCGGAGCAGCGAGGTCCTGGCCGATCGGGGGCAGTGAGCACAGGGCCACGCTCGCCCCGGCACCCTGCAGTCGGACCACGGTGTCGCGGAGGCAGGTGGCGTACCACCCGAGCGACGGATCCTCCGGGAGGTGCTTGGACTCTCGCGTGCTACGCGTGGCATCCGGCGTCAGCATGGCCTGCACATCATTGGTGCCGATGAGGATCACGACCTGCGATGGGCGACAGGCGATGATGCGGTCGGTACGCTGGAGCAACTCCCACGCGACATTTCCGTTGACACCGGCGTTGACGAAGGTGCGCGCGGGGAAGTGCTCGCGCAGCATCTGCACGAAGTCGACCGAGGCGCGTCCGCGCACGATGCTCGCTCCGGCGACGACGACCGGGCGCTCCTGCGTAGGAGGAGATGCGAGGAAGTCTTCGACATCGCCCTGCGCCCGGCCCTGCACGCGAGCGACGGTGTACGCCAGTACGCCGCCGACACCCGCGGCCACGGCCGTGGCCGCCCAGGCCAGTCTCCCTGCGCGCATGTCCGCCTCCCCGGATCAGCCTGCCATTTCGATGGGCTCCCGGAGGTCCACGGCACCGCTAGGGTGCCCTGATGTCGATCCTGCGTGCGACGACGCCTGCAGACAAGCGCGCCCGAGCGGCTGTCATCTACGGATCGGCGGGCACCGTCGTCGAGTGGTTCGACTACGGCCTCTACCTCTATCTCGTCCCGGTGATGTCACCGCTGTTCTTCCCGTCGGACGACGCCATCGTCTCCGCCATAGCCAGCCTGGGCGTCTTTGCCGCGGGCTCCATCATGCGGATCGCTGGCGGAGCGTTCTTCGGCAGTCTGGGCGACCGCCTGGGTCGCAAGCGTGCCCTTGTGCTGTCGATTCTCATGATGACGGCACCGATGGCACTCACGGCGTTCCTGCCCGTCTACGCCGTTGTCGGCATCGCCGCTCCCCTGCTCTTCACCGCCATGCGACTGCTCCAGGGCTTCTCGGCCGGGGGTGAGTACAGCGGCACAATCGTCCAGCTCGTGGAGCAGGCTCCCCCTGGCAAGCGCGGGTTCGTCGCCTCCACTGCCGTCTTCACCTCCGGGCTCGGGGTCATCCTGGCGTCAGCTCTTGTCGCCAGCCTGACGACATGGACCTCGAGTGACTTCATGAGCGACTGGGGGTGGCGCATCTGCTATCTCGTCGGCGGTGCGCTCGGACTCTTCGCCCTCGTGATGCGCCGGCGCATGCCCGAGACCGAGGAGTTCTTGGAGGAGGAGCGCGACGGTGATGTACCCAAGCAGCCGTTGCGCTATGCCCTGACGCACCTGCCCAAGCAGGTCATCATCGCCGCCCTCCTCGCCGGGTATGGAGGCATCCTCTACTACGTCGTCCTCGGATTCGTGCCCACGATCTTGGACTCCTTCAGCGAGATCCAATCCGACACCGCCCTGTGGGTCACCACGGGCATGACGGTCGTGTACGCCGTTGCCACGCCAGCATTCGGCGCATTGTCGGACCGCTACGGACGCAAGCTCACGCTGACCGCCGCCGCCGTCGGCTTCGCCCTGCTGAGCGTGCCCATGCTGTGGCTCATGACCAATGAGGGCCTGGTCGTCGTCATCCTCGGGGGATTGGTACTCCTGGTGCTGCTCATGCTCTACACCGGCCCGGTAGTCGCGGCTATCGGCGAGGAGTTCCCTTCCAAGGCGCGCTACTCGGCACTGGCGGTGGGTTACAACCTCGGGTCGGCCATCTTCGGCGGCACTGCACCGCTCATCGCCGCCCTGCTCATCGACTGGTTTGACACCCCTGTCGCCTCGGCCTTCCTCCTCGTCGTGGCCTCGCTGATCGCCATTCCGCTGCTCCTACGGATGCGCGACCGGCGCTCCATGACGATGGAGCAGATCAACGCCCAATTCGACCCCGCCTGACTCGGCAAGGCCCACCGTCTCCGGCCTGTCGCCCAGGCTGAGGGCATCGCGTACGCCACACTCGTGCTACCAGAGCAGTCAGCCAAGGGAGGCACGTCACTATGGGTCGTCCGTTCGGAGTCACACTCGTCGGGATCCTCGTCATCATCGCGGGCATCAGCTACGTCTTCTCCGGAATCGTCGGCATCTTCAACGCCGACCTTCGCGCGAGCGTCGGGCTCTTGAGCATCATCGTCGTTCTCGTCCTTGGCCTGATCTACCTCGCGGTGGCGAAGGGACTCTTCGACGGCAACAACTTCTCGCGGTTCCTGGTCGGCATCGTGACCGTCGTCGGTCTGCTCTTCGCTATCTTCCAGCTCATCTTCGTGAGCGGCGCGCGATGGAACGGCCTCTTCAGCGCGATCTTCTCGCTCATCATCCTGGGCCTGCTCTTCTCGCGTAAGGCGACGCTCTTCTTCACCCAGCGCTAGAGATCCTGAGCAACCACTGAGGGCCTGCCATGGGCGGTGACTAGGGTCCAGTCATGGATCCGCGCCCGTTCAGCCAGGTCGACGTCTTCACTCCTACACCGCTGCTCGGCAACCCTGTCGCCGTGGTGCACGACGCCGTGGGCATCTCGACCGAGCAGATGCATGCCTTCACATCGTGGACGAACCTCTCGGAGGCGACCTTCCTGCTTCCTCCCTCGACCGATGCCGCCGACTACCGCGTCCGGATCTTCTGCCCCGGTCGGGAACTGCCCTTCGCGGGGCATCCCACCCTTGGCACCTGCCATGCCTGGCTCGAGGCCGGCGGCGAGCCGAGCTCAGATGTCATCGTGCAGGAGTGCGGCGCCGGGCTCGTGCGCATCCGTCGCACGGGTGACGTGCTCGCCTTCGCAGCTCCGCCACTGCAGCGCAGCGGACCGCTCGATGAAGCAGCCGTCGAGCGCATCGCACGGGGACTGGGCCTGCAGCGGGCGGACATCGTCGACCATCAGTGGTGCGACAACGGCCCGGGCTGGCAAGCCGTGCTGCTGGAGTCCGCGGACCAGGTCCTCTCCCTCGATCCCGATCCCGCAC
>JBEGMG010000087.1:0-3121 GCA_041183165.1 Actinomycetota bacterium
CATCATGCAGGCTGCGGCAGGGGGATTGAAGCGGTTGATCCTCGAGCTTGGCGGCAAGGATCCGCTCGTGGTCCTGCCCGATGCGGATGTCGATGCCGCCGCCGCCTTCGCCGCGCGCAACAGCTTCCGCAACGCTGGGCAGGTCTGCGTGAGCACCGAGCGGATCTACGTGCATGAGTCGATCGCGCCAGCCTTCACCAAGGCGGTGATCGAGCGCGCGCAGCAGCTCGTGGTCGGTGACGGCATGCAGGCCGGCACGCAGATCGGTCCGATGGTCCATGCGCGCCAGAAGGAGCATGTACTCGCGCAGGTCTCCCTCGCCAAGGCCACCGGCGCCACCATCGAATGCGGGGGCGATGGCGGCGGCAACTTCGTGAAGCCGGTCGTGCTCACCGGCGTGACCCACGAGATGCCCATCATGCAGGAGGAGACCTTCGGGCCCGTCGCCTGCATCATGACCTACCGCGAGGTCGACGAGGCCGTGCGCCTCGCCAACGATACGCCCTACGGGCTCGGCGGCGCGGTCTTCGGCCGCGATGAGGATCGCGCGCGCGAGGTGGCCGAGCGGCTGCACATCGGCATGGTCGGCGTGAACCAGGGCTGTGGCGGCGCGAGCGGATCACCCTGGGTCGGCGCGCGGCAGTCGGGCTACGGCCACCACAGCGGCGTCAGCGGCCACCGCCAGTTCGCTCAGGTCCGGGTCGTCAGCAAGCCCAAGCCGAAGCCGGCGACGACGGCGCCTTGAGGAGCGATTCCCGCCCGCGGAAATGTCATGCATCCCCGGTGGTTTGTCCGACGACAGTTCGTCCGGGATCCAGTCGAGGGAGAGTCACCATGAGAGCGTTCGGATACGGGAGCCCCCTCGCAGGGGCGTCGAGGCTGTGCATGTCGTTCGGCCGAGCCGTTGCGGCCATTGCGACACTTTGGATCTTCGCCGCTTCAGCGCCTGCGCAGAACGTGGTCGTCGGGCTCGGTGGCTTCCTGCAGGAACCGACGGATGCAGAGGACTTCGGTTTGCGGAGATTCCCCGCCGGCGGCGTCACTCTCACGAAGGCCATTGCATGCATCGCGGTGCGCAACGAAGATGCCGAGGCAGGTGCCGGCGCGGCATCATGGGGCGACCCCAAGGGGATCGACGCGTGCCGTCGAGCGATGGAACTGTCCGCGAAGGTCCATCTGGAGCGGGTGGCGGACACCGAGAAGAGCGGCTCCGCGGCGCGGATCGGCGACCCGTTCGAGGCCCTGCAGGTGGTCATTGACGATGCAGCCCAAGCCTTCCGGCTCTCCGATGGCAAGGCCATGGCCGTGTTGGTCGGGCGCCATTTCGGCTTCACTTGGCACCTCTTTGACGCCGACGGTTCGCGTGAACTCGGCGCTGGAGTGGAAGTCCCAGACTGGGCCATCAGCGGTCCGGCCGAAGTGCAGGTCTACAGCGGCGATGTCGACCGCAACGGCTCCGCCGACCTGATCTGGGCGGCACATCCCCGCGGTTCGAAGTGCGGTGCGACGGTCGTCGCGCTGCTGACAGGCTTGGCCGACGGGTCGTGGAGTTGCCGCGTCGTTGGGAAGAACCTGCTGTCGTGCGTTGTGCTCGATGTCGAGGGCAACGGTCGGGCGGAGTTGCTCACCGACAGCCCCTGCCGCGTCGAGCGGTGCCTGGATGGCCGTCCGCACTCCTTCCATCGATACGACCTCGTCGGATTCGAGGACGGCCAACTGGTCGACCTGAACCGGACCGTGAAGGGGTTCCCGAAACTGGCCTGGATGAGCTTTGATCCCGCCGACCGATTTCGGAAGAAGCTCTCGGATCAAGCGGAGTGGGAACTCTGGCAGGAGCTGGCCTTGCCGCCCTTGCGCCGCCGCGGCGGTGGGTTGGATCCCGTTGCGCGATCCGCCGCCGATCGCACTGAAGCTGCGAAGCGCCGGCAGGCTTGGTGGGATGGTGTCAACAACGCCCATGAGCGGGGACTTGGGGCTGGCGCCCCGGCAGGGTCCCTCGAGTTCGTCGAGCGGGGTGGTCAGCACGTGATCACCGATGCACGCGGGACGGATAGGGCGCTGCAGGCGTGCCGGTTCATGGCCGATCATCCCGGCGTTGGCCTTGTAAGGCCCGGACGAACGGGAAGTGCGCCCGATGCGGTCGCGTCAATCGGTCCGGGCTATCGCGAGTCCGAGTCAACCCGATTCGAGTGGTGTGACTGGTTCATCGACGCCTATCAACTCGATGTCGGTGCCAACCGATGGTTCGTCATGGCCTCGAAGCTGGACGAGGCATCGGCCATGCTGGTTGACCTCAGGCAACCCAATGCCGCACCCGCGCTCGTGCGGCAGTCTTGGCAGTGGTCGGATCGCCGTCCGACACAGCCGGACCTTGAACTGTGCAGGCGCGATCTCGACGGGGATGGCTGCCAGGATGCGATCCTCGTTCGTTGTGACCGAGGAGCAATGCGACCGGCGACCTGGACGGTGAGTGGGACCGTCCTGATGTTCGATCGCCAGGGTCGATGCCAGACGAGCACCTTCCGTGGGAATGACTGGCGGCTGGTTGACCTGGACCACAACGGACGCATGGAACTGGAATTCGATGAGCACGCCGTGGTCAGCGTGCGAGGGTTCAAGGCGCCTGCGGAAGTGCTCGCCACGCGGTTGCTCGGGTTCCAGCACGGGCGCCTGGTCGATCTCTCGCACCTGCATCGGCGGGGGAATGGCAGTTCCTATCCGGTGATCGAACTGGCTGGTTTTTCCAGTGCCTTCGCCAACGCAGACTTGGAGCTGGCGGGGGGACTTGAGGCGCATCCGCCCCTCCGCGAGACGCTGGAACTCACTCCGTATCCAGTGTGGGTGCGCCAGGAACCGAGCAAGCGCGCCGCACCCGCGCGATGATGCACGCGTGACGCGCCGGCACCCCGAACCCACGCTCTCGCCGCACGAACTCGTGTCGGCCTACGCGCAGGGCGCCTTCCCGATGGCGCACCCCGAGACCGGCCGGGTCGACTACTTCATCTGCGATCCGCGGGCGGTCTTCGAGGTCGCCTCGTGGGTGGCGCCGGGTCGGCTGGCGCGGACCGTGCGCTCGGGCCGCTTCAGCGTGCGCTTCAACACCGCCTTCGAAGCCGTGCTG
>JBEGMG010000088.1:0-4007 GCA_041183165.1 Actinomycetota bacterium
TCTGCCACGCGACGAACCAGATTCCGCCACCGCCGAGCACGAGACCGCGCTCGATACCCCTGCCGTAGCGGGCGTCCATGCTGCGCGGAAGTGCGATCTGGACCACGGCGTCACCCTAGTCGGCCGCCCCCTAGGCTGCGCCCATGAGCACAGTCATCGAGTACACGATGTTCGTTCGCCCCGAGGCCTTCGACGAGGTCATGACCGCCTACATCGAGTTCGCTGACGCCTTCGGCGTCGAGAATCCCTCGGAGGACCTCATCCTCGTCACGGGCGATCGCGACGGTGGTGTCATCCGCGGCATCGGGATCTTCGAGAGCGACGTCGAGGCCGAGGTCGCGGTGGACGACTCGATCTTCGTGCGCTTCCGCGAGCGCATCGCACCGCATCTGACCGAGGAGCCGATCCGCGAGGCACTCGACCTCGTGCACATCTTCGTCAAGGACTGACTCACCTCATCTTCCGCCAGCGAATGCGCGCATCTCGCACCCAACTTGCGTGCATTCGATGGCGCAAGATGCTGGCTTCGACGTGCGTCTCAGCGGGGACGAGTCGCCCGCGTGGTCGAAGACGTGGCTGATGCGTCGGCGATGACGGCGACCACCCGCACGCCAAAGGACATACCCTTCTTGGCACCCACCTTCGCCCATGTCACCGAGCTAGACGTGCGCTCGGTGCGAGCGACCTCCTTCCAGGTGCTCCCGGCCTTGACCTGAACGATGAAGCCATCAGGAGCCGAAGCGCCGGCCGCATAGGTCCAGGTCACCGCGATGCCGGCCTTGCCCACCTTGACCGTGGGCTTGCTCGGTGCCACGGGCACCGGATCGGGATCGGGGCCGGGGCTCGGCGTCACCGTCACGCGACCGGCCGTGACCTGCGCGTTGTCCGCCGATGAGCCCTGCGCCCACCAGGCCCGCACGCTGCCATCAGGCAGCATGACGGCGTCGGGATCGAAGGCACCCTGGCCGGTGGGCGCGGTGTAGACCGGAGCATCCGCATCGAAGTCCCACGTGATTCCGTCCTGGGATGTGCCGACGTACAGCCTCTGCACGAATCCCGGTGGCGGGGGCTGAGTCGGTGAGAAGTCGGCCGTGAACATCAGCCAGCTGCCATCAGTGAGCCTGACGACCGACGGATCCACGAAGTCCTTGGGCGTCAGCAGCTTGTCCGTGGGCGTCCACGTGAGCCCATCGGGTGAGGTGGCCATGTAGGTGCCGTGCTCAATGCCCACGCCACCGCGCACGTAGTAGAGCCGGTACTCCGTGCCCGTGTAGACCACATTGGGTACGCCGCAGCCGAGATCGTCGAGCAGCACCGGCGACTGAGCCGTCCATCGGATGAGGTCCGTGGACGTCGCGTACTTCAGTTGCTTTCCGCTGCACGGCTGCGGGCCCATGCCAGCGCGATAGACGTAGTACATCCGGTAGGTGCCGTCGGGCATCTTCACGACGGACGGGTCGAAATAGGGTCCGGTCGGAGTGACGGCTCCAGGAACTTCGCTCCATGCCTCACCATCAGCCGAGGAGTAGACGCCGATGCGCATCCCCGTCGTGTAGAGGTAGTAGGTCGAGGTGCTGGCGTCGTAGTACACGTCCGGGGACACGCTCACGACCGACGAGGTCGAGGCCGCCACGAGGGATACGTCGGCGGGCACGAGGGCCTGTGCGGGGGTGACGGTCAGGGCCAGCGGCAGGACGAGGGCTGCGGCGGCGACCGCAGGGAATCGGCGCATGTGGGCAGTCTAGGACGCGCCCGCGCGACAGGCAGGCCTTCGCCTAGCCTGAGCCCGTGACCACCGGGCGCATCATCCTCATCGCCTTCGCGGCGCTCCTGGTGACGGGAGTCGTGGTGACCACCGCGCAGCTGCTCGATGCGCGCGCTCAGGGCAATGCCCGACAGGCTGCGCTCGATCCCTTCTACACCCCGCCCGAGCCGCTGCCCACGACGCCGGGCACGCTGCTGCGCACCGCGCCACTGGACTTCGCCGATCCCGTGGAGACGACCGACGTCGAAGGCGGTACGGCGTACCGAATGCTCTATGTCTCGGCGCGTCCCGATGGCACGCCGGCAGCGTCCGGGGCGATGGTCTTCATCCCCGACTCCCCTGCGCCGCCGGAGGGTCGCCCCGTCCTCGCGTGGGCGCACGGCACGGTGGGGATGGGCGATGCCTGCGCACCGTCGCGCACTCCGCGTGGTCTCGCTGACATGGACGTCTGGCTCGAGCAGGCGCTCGCCCTCGGCTGGGTTGTCGTCGCCACCGACTACGTCGGGCTGGGAACTCCAGGACCCGAGCTCTACCTCGTCGGGCAGGCCGAAGCCAACGACGTTGTCCACTCCGTGCAGGCCCTGCGCTCCTGGGATCTCGCCCAGGCGGGTAATCGCTACGCGGTCTACGGCCACTCGCAGGGCGGCCACTCCGCGCTGTGGGCCGGTCACCTCGCTGATGACATCGACCCCTCGCTCGAACTCGTGGGCGTCGCCGCAGCCGCACCCGCTGCGCTGCTGCCCGAAATCGTCGGCGTGCAGTGGGACACCGCCGCGGGCTGGGCGATCGGACCCGAAGCGCTCGTGGGCTGGCAGTACGTCGATCCGTCACTGCCCATCGCTGGCGTGCTCACGCAGGCGGGCCTCGACAACGCCGACCGACTTGCCGATGAGTGCATCGAGCCCGCTGCCCTCGAGGGCTACCTGCGCAGCGACCTCGGTCAGGACTTCTTCTCCCTCAATCCGGCTGACGCCCCAGGATGGGCCCAGCTCATCGCGGCGCAGACACCACCGCCCATGCCTGCGGCCATGCCCGTCTTCGTCGCGCAGGGCACCGCGGACGAGGTCGTGCTCGCCTGGCCCAATGCCCTGCTCCAGCAGGAATGGTGCGAGGCAGGCTCGACCCTCACGGTCGACTGGCTCGGCGGCGTCAACCACATGCAGGCAGCCATCGTCGCCGGACCCGAGGCCATCACCTGGATCGCCGACCGCTTCGCAGATCGTCCTGCCCCGCGCACCTGCGATGTGGCGCCACCTGTCGCACCCGAGCCGCCACCTGACGACTAGGCCGCGCGGCCTCAGGCTGAGGGATCGCCCATCGCCTCGAGGACGAGGCGGCGGCCCTTGGATCCCTGCCCGAAAGCCGTGACATCGCCCGACAGGGTCGCGGTGGAATCGCCATGCTGCAAGGTGACCCGATGCGTGTGGCCTTCGTCTTCGAATTGAACCGACGTGGCGTCGCGATCGAATTCCGCCAGGATCGACGTCGGGCCGTAGCCCTCGGGAGTGTCGTCGTAGCCGTCGAAGATGACATACCGGGACGTCGACACAGCGACGAGTCGATCGGCGACACCATCCACGCTGAACAGGCCGGCTGCCACGACGTCTTCATTGAGATAGGTCGCACATGATTCGGCCATCTTGGTCTCGCTCACGTCGCCTACCTCTCATGTGTCCCGCGGGCGGGAGGCCCCAGGGGCACCGGGCGCCCATGCACTCCAGCATCGCTGTCGTGCCAGTGTCCAGGTCCGCACGGTGAACTCCCGGCGACATCGCGGTATCTAGGCGGAGGGGTGGCCGAGTGCTTCGAGCACCTGGCGCTTGCCCTCCTTGCCGCTGCTCAGCGGGCCCAGGGCCCCGCTGATCTTGACTGACTTCGTGCCGTCGTCGAAGGTGACGAAACGGTTGGCGCCCAGCTTGTCGAAGGTGAGGCTTGTGCCATCGCGCGCGAACTCCGCGAGGATCCGCGTGGGTCCGGTGCCCGATGCCGCATTGCCCTGCCAGTCGCCGATGACGTAGCGCGTCGGGGTCACCATGACGATGAGCACCGGCGTGAGCCCCTCGGCCGCGGCAGCCACCTCACGCGCGGCGTGCATGCCGGCGTAGGCGGTGGCACCGGTCACGACGCCATCGACCACGGCGCCCGCGGCCTCGCCCGCCACCGAGTCGACAACCGACTCGATACCGACCTCCTTGGCCTGCTCCGTGGCAATCTCCGCGACCGTGAGACCGCCCATCGAACC
>JBEGMG010000089.1:0-11210 GCA_041183165.1 Actinomycetota bacterium
GGTCAGGGCATGTGGTCCTGGGTGGCTCAGCGCATCACCGGTATCTCCGTCTTCTTCTTCCTCTACGTCCACGTCCTCGACACCGCCCTCGTCCGCGTCTCCCCCGAGGCCTACGACCTCGTGATCGCGACCTACAAGACCCCCATCGTCAATCTCCTGGAGGTCGGCCTGGTCGGTGCCGTGCTCTACCACGCACTCAACGGCCTTCGGGTCATCGCGGTGGACTTCTGGTCGCGTGGCCCCCGTTTCCAGAAGCAGATGCTCTGGGGTGTCGTCGGAGTCTGGGTCGTCGTCATGATCCCCGGCACCTACTACATGATGCGCCACACGGTCGAGGCGCTCTTTGGAGCGACATCATGAGTGTGGCCGACCGCTCCTTCGCGCTGTCCCAGAATTCGCGCAATCGCCAGCGCAGCAACTTCGAGCTCTACGCCTGGCTCTTCATGCGCGTCTCCGGCATCGTGCTGGTCTTCCTCGTGCTGGGCCACCTCTTCATCATGAACATCCTCGATGGAGGCGTGCAACGGATCAACTTCGCCTTCGTCGCAGGGCGCTGGGCCAGTCCGTTCTGGCAGGTCTGGGACCTCACCATGCTCTGGCTGGCCATGCTCCACGGCACCAACGGCCTGCGCACGATCATCAATGACTACGCGGAGCGCGATCAGACCCGCTTCTGGCTCAAGATGCTGCTCTACGTCTCCTCGGCCTTCATCATCCTTCTCGGGACGCTCGTCATCTTCACCTTCGACCCGACCATCGGCTAGGAGCACCATGCAGACCCACAGGTTCGACGTCGTGATCGTGGGTGCCGGCGGCGCCGGCATGCGCGCCGCTCTGGAGTCCACCAAGCGCGCCCACACGGCTGTCCTCACCAAGCTCTACCCGACGCGCAGCCACACCGGCGCGGCGCAGGGCGGCATGTGCGCCGCCCTCGCCAACGTCGAGGAGGACAACTGGGAGTGGCACACCTTCGACACCATCAAGGGCGGTGACTACCTGGTCGACCAGGACGCTGCCGAGATCATGTGCCGGGAGGCCATCGACGCCGTCATCGACCTGGAGAAGATGGGTCTGCCCTTCAATCGCACGCCCGAGGGCCGGATCGACCAGCGCCGCTTCGGCGGACACACGCGCAACCACGGCGAGGCCGCCGTACGCCGCTCCTGCTACGCCGCCGACCGCACGGGACACATGATCCTCCAGACGCTCTACCAGAACTGCGTCAAGGAGGGCGTGGAGTTCTACAACGAGTTCTACGTCCTGGACCTCATCCTGGTGGAGCGGGACGGTCGCAAGGAAGCAGCCGGCGTCGTTGCCTACGAGCTGGCCACCGGCGCCATCCATGTCTTCCATGCCAAGGCGGTCATCTTCGCCACCGGCGGCTACGGCAAGGTCTGGAAGACGACGTCCAATGCGCACACCCTCACCGGTGACGGCATGGCTATCGCCTACCGACGCGGCCTCCCGCTGGAGGACATGGAGTTCTACCAGTTCCATCCGACGGGCCTGGCCGGACTGGGCGTGCTCCTCACCGAGGGTGCGCGCGGCGAGGGCGGCATCCTGCGCAATGCCAGCGGCGAGCGATTCATGGAGCGCGTCGCCCCCACGATCAAGGACCTCGCCCCACGCGACATGGTCGCCCGCGCCATGGTGGCCGAGGTCCGCGAGGGCCGCGGTGCCGGCCCCGACAAGGACTACGTCTACCTCGACCTCACCCATCTGCCGAAGGAGCAGATCGAGGCCAAGCTCCCCGACATCACCGAGTTCGCCCGCACCTACCTCGGCGTCGATCCCGTCACCGAGCTCGTGCCGGTCTTCCCCACGGCCCACTACGCCATGGGCGGTATGCCGACCAACGTCGAGACCGAGGTCCTCGCCGACAACGACACCGTCGTTCCCGGCCTCTACGCCGCGGGTGAGGTGGCCTGCGTCTCCGTCCACGGCGCCAACCGCCTCGGCACCAACTCCCTCCTCGACATCAACGTCTTCGGCCGTCGCGCCGGCATCGTTGCGGCCGAGTTCGCCAACTCGCACGACTTCGTGCCACTGCCCGAGGATCCGGCGGCGTACACCATCTCACTCGTCGAGGGTCTGCGCTCGGGCTCAGGTGGCGAGCGCGTCGCGGCCATTCGCCGCGACCTGCAGCAGACCATGGACCTCAATGCGCAGGTCTACCGCACGGAGGCGACGCTCAAGCAGGCCCTCACCGACATCCAGGAGCTGCGTCGGCGATACCGCCACATCGCGGTGCAGGACAAGGGTGCGCGCTACAACACCGACCTACTCGAGGCCATCGAGCTCGGCTTCCTCCTCGACCTGGCCGAGGTGACCGTGGTCGGCGCCCTGGAGCGCAAGGAGTCGCGTGGCGGACATGCGCGCGAGGACTACCCCAATCGCGATGACGTCAACTACATGCGCCACACCATGGCCTACCGCGTCCCGGGGGCAGGCGACGAGTCGGCGGTTCGCGTCGACTACAAGCCCGTCACCATCACCCGCTACCAGCCGATGGAGCGCAAGTACTGATGACTGCCACCCTCGAGACCACCGCGACTGCCGACACGCCCGAGCGCATCGAGCCGCGCGACGTCACCTTCAAGATCCGGCGCTTCATTCCCGAGATCGACGAGGAGCCGCACTGGGAGGAGTACGTCGTTTCGGCGTATCCCACCGATCGCGTGCTCGATGCGCTGATGAAGATCAAGGGCGAGCAGGACGGCACCCTCACCTTCCGCCGCTCATGCGGTCACGGCATCTGCGGATCCGACGCGATGCGCATCAACGGACGCAACCGGCTCGCCTGCAAGACCCTCATCAAGGACCTCGGCTCAGGCGAGATCACCGTGGAGGCGATCAAGGGACTTCCCCTCGAGAAGGACCTCGTCGTCGACATGGAGCCCTTCTTCGCCGCCTACCGGGCGGTGAAGCCCTTCCTCATCCCCGAGGGTCACGAGCCGACGAAGGAGCGCCTGCAGTCCGCGGAGGATCGTGCGGTCTTCGACGACACCACGAAGTGCATCCTCTGCGCCGCGTGCACGACCTCCTGCCCGGTCTTCTGGACGGACGGGGAGTACTTCGGCCCGGCTGCCATCGTCGCCGCCCACCGCTTCATCTTCGATTCGCGTGACGCCGCTGCGGAGACTCGCCTGGAGATCCTCAACGAGAAGGAAGGCGTCTGGCGCTGCCGCACCACCTTCAACTGCACGGATGCCTGCCCCCGCGGCATCGAGGTGACCAAGGCCATTCAGCAGGTCAAGCGCGCGCTCATCTTCCGCCGCGTCTGACGGCACGCCACGCCGCGTTGATGAGGCATCACGGCACCCACCGAAGTTAGTCTGGGCGGACCATGCGTCGCTCACTCGCCGCCGTTGCCGCTCTTGCCGCGGTGCCCCTGCTGCTGGCGGCCCCCTACGCCTACGCCGAGCCCATCGGGGGACCTCTCCTCACCGGCAGCGACGTCATCGTCGACCCGGGCCCCACGGCCGATTCCGTGCCGGACGTCCCTGTGAGCGCCTGGGTGCTGGCCGATCTGGAGAGCGGTGCGATCCTCGCGGCCAAGGCGCCCCACGCGCAGCGACCCCCCGCCTCGGTCCTCAAGACGCTCACGGCGGTCACGCTTGCTTCTCGCCTGGATCCCGACCTCGTCTACACCACGACGTACGACGACGTCGCTGTCGAAGGAAGCCGAGTAGGCCTGGTGGAGGAGGCGACGTACACCGTCCGCGAGCTCTTCCTCTGCCTCATGATGCAAAGTGGCAACGACTGTGCGTCGGCGCTCGCTCAGGCCAATGGCGGCTTCGAACTCACGGTCGCCCAGATGAACGAGGAAGCCCAGCGCCTCCAGGCCTACGACACGGTCGCGATGAATCCCAGCGGCCTCCCGGCCGAGGGGCAGGTGAGCTCGGCGTACGACCTGGCGCTCTTCGCCCGCGAGGGGCTCTCCCGGCCGGACTTCTTCGAATACGTCAACACTCGTGTGATCGAGGACTTCCCCGGCTACATGCCCGACAAGCCCGGCGATCCGCGGCCGACCATGCCCATCGCGACGCAGAACCCACTGTTCATCCAGGGCTACGAGGGCGCTATCGGCGTCAAGACCGGCTGGACGACAGAGGCGGGCCGCACCTACATCGGCGCCGCAGAGCGCGGCGGCACGAGCCTTGTCGTGACCATGCTCAATATCGAGGGCGAGATCTACCCCTCCGCTTCCGCACTTCTCGACTGGGGATTCGCCAACATCGACGCAGTCACACCGGTCGGCTACCTCGTGGATCCCGTCGAAGCCACCTCGCCAGGCGGCGGGGGCGCCGAGGTCTCGTCCCCCGCTGTCGAGGAGTCCGCGGTCGGCACCGGCACCACCTCCGGTGCGGAGGCCACGCCCACTGCTGCCGGCGCGACGACCTCGCCGAACTGGGGCTGGGTGTGGACCCTGGTCGGAGCGATGGTGGTGGGCGTGATCCTCATCGTGCTCGGCCTGCGCAGTCTTCGCGGTCCGGCTCCACGCGGCGGCGGCAGGCGAGCGCGCACCGAGGTGCAGGACGAGGTCGAGCGCGACTACGCTCGCCACTGACCGCGCGACTCAGCCCACGAGCGGGTACGCCGTGCGCGCCCTCCACCCCGCATCTCCGAGTTCGTAGAGGCGGATCGTGTCGACGCTGAAGACAGCCTCGAAGCCGGACAGCGCGGCGAATGCCTCGTCCAGGGCCTCCTCCCCCAGATCGAAGGCGACGGTCACGTGGGGGTGATACGGGAAGCGGAGGTCCACCGCCCACGGCCCGCAGCGGACGCGGCGTTCGAGGTCCTCGCATCCAGGAATGCCCTCGGCCACCGCAAGGAAGACCACGGGGCTGACCGGTCGGAAGGTGCCCGTGCCGCGCAGCCGCATGCGGAACGGCGCGCACCCCACCACGGCGCGCTCAAGATGCTCCTCGAGGACCGGAATCTCGCCTGGGTCGACTGACACGGGGGCCACGATGGTCACGTGAGGAGGCACGGACTCCGCTTCGGGGTCGCCCCACGAGCGGCGAGCGTCGCGGATGCGGGCGGCATGAGGCTCCGGAACGTCGATCACGACGCCCACAGTGATCATGGCGTAGGGAGTGGCACGAAGCCGACGCGATCGTAGACGGCGGCGAGGGTCGGGGTGGCGGCAGCGCGGGCACGATCAGCACCGAGGCGGACGAGTCGGCTCAGTTCGGCGGGGTCGGACATCAGCTCGTCCACCTGGGCGCGGAAGCCGGTGCAGAAATCGACGACAACCTCGGCCACATCCTTCTTGAGATCGCCGTAGCCGCGCCCCTCGTAGGAGGAGGCCACCTCCTGGACATCGCGTCCGTCCAGGGCACCGAGCAGGGTGAGGAGGTTGGAGATGCCCGGCTTGCTCTCGGGGTCGTAGATGATCTCTCGCTCAGAGTCGGTGACCGCCGACATGATCTTCTTGCGCGTCACCTTGGGGTCATCCAGGAGGAAGACGCACCCGGTGGGCGCGGACTTGCTCATCTTTGCCGTGGGGTCGGCGAGATCGAGGACCTTGGCGGTGTCCTTGACGATGAAGGGCTCGGGCACGACCAGGGTCGGACCATACGTCGCATTGAATCGCTGGGCCAGGTCGCGAGTGAGCTCGAGGTGCTGGCGCTGATCCTCACCCACGGGGACCCCCGAGGCTTGGTAGATGAGGATGTCGGCAGCCTGCAGCACCGGGTAGGTGAAGAGACCGACCGTGGCCCGGTCCGCACCCTCTCGCTGCGACTTGTCCTTGAACTGGGTCATGCGCGAGGCCTCGCCGAAGCCCGTGAGGCACTCGAGGATCCAGGCGAGTTGCGCGTGCTCAGGGACGTGGCTCTGGATGAATACCGTGGATCGCGTCGGATCGAGCCCCACCGCGAGGAGCTGCGCGAAGGACAGGAGCGTGCGGTGCCGGAGCACCTGCGGGTCATGCTCCACGGTGATGGCGTGCTGGTCGACGACGCAGTAGAAGGCGTCGTGGGTCTCCTGGAGGCTCACCCAGTGGCGCAGGGCCCCCAGGTAGTTGCCGATCTGGAAGGAGTCCGCAGTCGGCTGGATACCGGAGAGCACGCGCGGTGGGACGTGGACGGGGATCTCCGGCATGGCGTCATTCTGGCAGCGCCTCATCGTCGCCGTCGGTGGCGGGTCGGCCGGCGGGTCCGTCCGACGTCGGCGTGACTCTGATGCGGGCCACGCGGCGGCCGTCGAGCTCGGTGACCGTGAGGCGGTGGCCGTCCACTTCGACGACGGCGCCGAGGGTGGGCAGTTCACCCAGTTGGGAAACGACGAATCCGGCCACCGTCTCGTAGGGGCCGTCGGGCAATTCCACTCCCGTCTCGTCGACGAAGTCCTCCAGGTTGAGAAGGCCGTCGACATCCGCGCGAGGACCGGATGCCTCCGTGTCGTACTCGTCGCGAATATCGCCGACCAGCTCCTCCACCAGGTCCTCGAGGGTCACGATCCCCGCGGTGCCGCCGTACTCGTCGACCACGATCGCCAGGTGCTGGCGCAGTCTCCTCATCTCGGTGAGCGCGGGGATGACGTGCTTCGTGCCGGGGAAGAACGCCGTTTCGCGCGCGAGGTCACCGACGCGGCGAGTGGGGCGATCGGCATCGGGGGTGAGCAGGTCCCGGATGTGGACCACGCCCACCACATCATCAGCCGACCCGCGGATGACGGGATATCGCGAGTGAGGAGCATCGGAGACCTCGTGAACGGCTTCCTTGACGGGGGTGGACGCATCCAGGAACGCAACCTCCGTGCGCGGCAGCATGACCTCGCGGAGCTCGCGGTCTCCAGCATCGAAGACATCGTCGATAAGGGCGCGCTCCTCCGCCGTGAGTTCCTCCGTCGCGGCGACGATGTCGCGGAGCTCCTCGCCCGAGATCTGCTCCTTGGCGGAATGGGGGTTGCCACCCAGCAGGCGGACGAGGGCATTGGTGGAGACCGACAGGAGCCAGATGAAGGGCCGCGTGATCCGCGCGAGCAATTCCACAGGCCCCGCGAGGACGAGGGCCGTGGACTCGGCCCGCTGGAGCGCGATGCGCTTGGGGACGAGCTCGCCGATGACGAGTGAGATGTAGGCGATCACGATGGTGACGCCGATGAAAGCGAGGGCCGACGCCCATCCTGGGGAGAGTCCCCAGGACTCCAGCACCGGTGCGAGGGCGGGTGCGATCTGCGCGGCGCCGAAGCCGGCCGAGATGAAGCCCGCGAGAGTGACGCCGACCTGGACAGCCGCGAGGAACCGATTGGGATCGCGCACGAGTGATGCCAGCGTGCGGCCGCGACGCCCACGCTGAGACAGGCGCTCCACCTGGCTCTCGCGCAGGGACACGAGCGCAATCTCAGCGGCGGCGAAGAAGCTGCCCAGGAGGATGAAGAAGAGGACCAACGCGATGTTGATCCAGATTTGGCTCACCCGCTAGAGGATACGGGGTGGTCAGCCGAAGACCACTGTGAGCGGCGCGTGATCGCTCCAGCGCTCCGCATATGTGGGCGCTTTGCCCACGACAGCTTCACGGGCACGAGCAGCGAGGCCGGGCGTGGCGATCTGATAGTCGATCCGCCATCCACCGTCGGTGTCGAAGCCGCGACCGCGCCACGACCACCAGGTGTATGGGCCCGGACCCGGGCCGCCGAGCGTGCGCCCCAGGTCAGACCACGGACCCGGCTTGCTTCCCGGCACGCCGAACCATCTGTCGAGGTAGGCGCGCTCCTCGGGGAGGAAGCCAGCCTTGTCGCGGTTGCCCTTCCAGTTCTTGATGTCCACCTCGGCGTGCGCGACATTGAAGTCACCCGTGACGAGCACGTGTCCCTTGTCTCGCGATGCTCGCCGGCGAAGTGCACCGAGCCTGCGATCCATCGCATCGAGGAAGCGGAACTTCTCGTCCTGCTTGGGTGTCTCTGCTTCACCCGTGTGCACGTATGCCGAGACGATGGTGAGCAGCCCAAGGGAGGTCTCGAGGTCGACCTCGATCCAGCGACCCTGCTGTGCGAACTCGCGCTCGCCCAGACCCTCTCGCACAGCGATGGGCTGCTCCCTGCTGAGGACGGCAACGCCGTTGCGGCCCAGGCTCGCGGATGCACTGTGGGATACGTGCATGCCGGAGAGACGGCTATCGACAAGTTGCTCATGCACCTGTTCGTGAGTGGCCCTTACCTCCTGGAGGCAGATGACGTCCGCCTTGGCATCGGCGAGCCAGTCAAGCCCACCGCGACGGGCGGCAGCCCGGATGCCGTTGACGTTGGCCGTGATCGCGACGAAGGCGACACCCTTGGCGCGTGCCAAGTGTCAGGCCATCGCCTTCTGGAGGTTGACGTCAATCGCCGCGAGGAAGTCCTGCGTGGTGAGCCAGGGCTGATCGGGACCGACGAGGAGCGCAAGGTCCTTGGTCATCTGTCCCCCCTCGACGGTCTCGATGCAGACGCGCTCGAGGGTCTGCGCGAATCCAGAGACTTCGGGGGTGCCGTCCAGCTTGCCGCGGTGCTCGAGACCACGGGTCCACGCGAAGATCGACGCGACGGGGTTGGTCGAGGTGGCCTCCCCGCGCTGATGCTGCCGGTAGTGGCGCGTCACGGTGCCGTGAGCAGCCTCCGCCTCCACGGTGCGGCCGTCGGGGGTCATGAGCACGCTCGTCATGAGCCCGAGTGAGCCGAAGCCCTGGGCCACGGTGTCGGACTGCACGTCACCGTCGTAGTTCTTGCAGGCCCAGACGTAGCCGCCCTCCCACTTGAGGGCGCTCGCCACCATGTCGTCGATGAGCCGGTGCTCGTAGGTCAGGCCGGCAGCATCGAACTCTGCCTTGAACTCCGCATCGAAGATCTCGGCGAAGATGTCCTTGAATCGACCGTCGTACGCCTTGAGGATCGTGTTCTTCGTCGACATGTAGACCGGGTAGTTGCGTGCCAGGCCATATCGGAACGACGCGCGGGCGAAGTCGCGAATGGAATCGTCGAGGTTGTACATCCCCATGGCCACACCCGCGTCAGGGAATTCGAAGATCTGGAACTCCATCGGCTCCGAGCCATCCGCGGGAGCGAACGTCATCGTGAGCGTGCCCGGGCCGGGGACCTTGAAGTCGGTGGCGCGGTACTGGTCGCCGAAGGCATGGCGTCCCACGATGATCGGCTTCGTCCAGGTGGGCACCAATCGTGGGATATTGGACATGATGATCGGCTCGCGGAAGATCACGCCGCCGAGGATGTTGCGGATCGTGCCGTTGGGCGACTTCCACATCTTCTTGAGGCCGAACTCATCGACGCGTGCCTCGTCCGGCGTGATCGTCGCGCACTTGACGCCCACGCCGTACTCAAGGATGGCGTGAGCAGCATCGATGGTCACCTGATCGTCGGTCGCATCCCGATGCTCGATTCCCAGGTCGTAGTACCGGAGATCGACGTCGAGATAGGGGAGGATCAACTGGTCCTTGATGAATTGCCAGATGATGCGGGTCATCTCGTCACCGTCGAGTTCGACGACCGGATTGATCACCTTGATCTTCGCCACGATGAAGCTCTTTCCTTCGAGTGATGTGCGGGGTTGGACTAGAGGAGGCCGAGAGCGGCCACAGCGTCGCGCTCCTCCTGGAGCTCGGCGATGGAGGCGTCGATGCGGGTCCGCGAGAAGTCGTCGATCTCCAGACCCTGGACGATCTCCCACGAGCCATTGCGCGATACGCAGGGGAATCCGGAGATGATCCCCTCGGGGATGCCGTAGGAGCCATCGGAGGGGACGCCGGCGGATACCCAATCCCCTTCGGCCGTGCCGAGCACCCAGTCGTGCACGTGATCGATAGCGGCGTTGGCCGCCGACGCCGCGGATGACGCGCCGCGCGCATCGATGATCGCCGCGCCGCGCTTGGCCACGGTGGGGATGAAGACCTCGGACACCCAGGCCTGATCGTCGACCACCGCCGGGGCGGGCTGGCCCTTGACCGTGGCGTGAGTGATGTCGGGGTACTGCGAAGCCGAGTGATTGCCCCAGACGATCACCTTGCGCACGTCGGTCACCGGCGCACCGGTCCGCTGGGCAAGCTGCGTCACGGCGCGATTGTGGTCCAGGCGCATCATGGCGGTGAATCGCTCACGAGGGATATCCGGTGCGTGCGCCTGGGCGATCAGGGCATTGGTGTTAGCGGGATTGCCGACCACCAGGATCCTCACGTCATCGGCCGCGCCGGCGTTGAGCGCCTCCCCCTGGGGCTTGAAGATGCCTCCGTTGGCCTCCAGCAGGTCACGGCGCTCCATGCCCGGTCCGCGGGGACGTGCGCCCACGAGGAGCGCGACGTTGATGCCATCGAAGGCCGCACGTGGATCATCGGTGATGTCGATACCCGCAAGCAGCGGGAAGGCGCAGTCGTCGAGCTCCATTGCCGTGCCTTCGGCCGCCTTGAGTGCCGGCGTGATCTCGAGCATGCGCAGGCGCACGGGCACATCGGGCCCGAGCAACTGCCCGGACGCGATACGGAAGAGCAGCGCGTAGCCGATCTGACCGGCGGCCCCGGTGACGGCGACGTTGACGGGGGTGCGGGACACGGTTTTCTCCTCGATGGACCTCAACTTGAGACGAGGAACACGCTAGTCCCCGCACCCTCGGGCACTCACGCAGGGGGAGGCACCCACAGGGAGAAGACAACGAGCGCCGCGGCGAGCGTGCCGAGGACCACGAGATCAACCCTCTTGGAGCGCACGGCGAGCATTCCGGCTCGATCTGCCGGCAGGATCAGGCGCAGGGTGAAGGCAAGGACGAGGCTCGCAGCAAGCATGAGGGAGCCCAGGCGGAAGCGGTCGAGGGCGACCACGGCAAGCGAGGCCACGACGCCGATCAGGACGACAGTGAGAGGCCACTGCGCCCACCAGCGGCGCCGGCGCGGCCGGAGCTGGTGGATCTCTGCCATGCCGCTCACGCGAGCACCCTACGACCGCTCAGCCGCCTCGACGACATTGGCGAGGAGCATCGCCCGTGTCATCGGGCCGGTACCCCCGGGCATGGGCGCAATCCAGCCCGCGACCTCCGCGCACGCCGGATCGACGTCGCCGACCAGCCCGGCGTCGGTGCGCGTGATGCCCACGTCCACGAGCGCAGCGCCCGGCTTGATGATGTCGGGGCTGATCACATGCGGCACTCCGGCCGCAGCCACGACGATGTCGGCAGCCGCGACGTGCTTCGCCATGTCCTTCGTGCCCGTGTGGCACAGCGTCAC
>JBEGMG010000090.1:0-4350 GCA_041183165.1 Actinomycetota bacterium
CCCGTGATCGAGCAGACCGACCACGTCGAGATCCCCGAGGATGAGATCCGGATCGACGTCTACCGCTCGAGCGGGCCCGGAGGACAGGGCGTCAACACCACCGACTCCGCTGTCCGCATCACCCACCTCCCCAGTGGCATCGTGGTGTCCTGCCAGAACGAGCGCTCCCAGCTGCAGAACCGCGCCACGGCGATGGCTGTGCTTCAGTCGAAACTCCTGCAGAAGCAGCGGGAGGAAGAGAAGGCCAAGATGGACGCACTCAAGGGCGACTCCGCGGGCTCATGGGGGACCCAGATGCGCTCCTATGTGCTGCACCCGTACCAGATGGTCAAGGATCTGCGCACCGAGCACGAGACCGGTAACACCTCCGCGGTGCTCGACGGTGAGATCGACGATTTCATCGAATCGGGAATCCGGTGGCGTCGCCAACGTGAGATGGCTTCCTGAGATAGCCTGCGCGCATGTCCTACTCGGTAGAGCCGGAGTCCCGGTCCTGGACGACCACGAAGGTGGTCTCCGTCGTCGTCGCGATCCTCACCGCGGGCTACATGCTCCCGTGGTGCATCGCCGCGGTCCGCGATGTGCCCCACTGGGCCGTCTTCTGGGTCAACCTCCTGCTGGGGTGGACCATCATCGGCTGGATCGTCGCGCTCATCATGGCGCTGCGCGCTCAGCGCGTGACGATCGTCCCCCGCTAGGGGGTCGGGGGCGCCCCCAGCGCCCACGCTGAGGGCTCGCCGTGGGCTCCCCGTGGATGCCGGCTCGGCTCGCCCCACCGCCTACACTCATCGGGTGATCCTGTTCGAGAACGTCACCAAGCTCTACCCCACCCAGGTCCGTCCGGCGCTGGAGGGCGTGTCCCTCGAGGTCGAGAAGGGGGAGTTCGTCTTCCTCGTGGGGGCCTCCGGCTCGGGTAAGTCGACGTTCCTCAGGCTCGTCCTCAAGGAGGAGACCCCGACCGAGGGTCGCGTCTGGGTGGCCGGCAAGGACCTCAATCGCCTTTCCAACTGGAAGGTTCCCCAGCTGCGCCGTCGCATCGGCACCGTCTTCCAGGACTTCCGGCTCCTGCCCAACAAGACCGTCTTCGACAACGTCGCCTTCGCACTCGAGGTCATCGGCAAGTCACGCAGCCAGGTGCAGCGCATCGTGCCAGAGGTGCTGGACCTCGTCGGCCTCGAAGGCAAGGAGCACCGCATGCCCGATGAACTGTCGGGTGGCGAGCAGCAGCGCGTCGCGGTCGCACGTGCCTTCGTCAACAAGCCGGCCATCCTCATCGCGGACGAGCCCACCGGCAACCTCGACCCGGCGACGTCCGAGGGCATCATGAAGCTCCTCGAGCGCATCAACCGCACAGGCACCACGGTCGTCATGGCGACCCACGATGCGGCCATCGTCGACCAGATGCGCAAGCGCGTCATCGAGCTCGAAGGCGGCCACCTCGTGCGCGACCAGTCACGCGGCGTCTACGGATACTCGAGGTAGGCATGCGCGCTCGATTCGTCCTCAGCGAGGTCGGCAACGGCCTGCGCCGCAACCTCACGATGACCATCGCCGTCATCATCACCGTCGGGGTCTCTCTCGCGCTCTTCGGCGTCGCACTCCTCGTGCGCTCGCAGGTCGACACGATGAAGGACTTCTGGTTCGACAAGGTCGAGGTCTCCATCTTCCTGTGCAATGACAACTCCGAGACGGCGTCATGTGCCGGCGGCAAGGTCACGGACACGCAGAAGGATCAGATCGAGGCGGACCTCGAGTCCCTCCAGCCTCTCGTGCAGGAGATCTACTTCGAGACCCAGCAGGAGGCCTACGACCGCTTCATCGTGCAGTACCGCAATTCGCCGATCGTCGACAGCGTCACCGTCGATGCGCTTCCCGAGTCCTTCCGCGTGAAGCTCTCCGATCCCACGAAGTACGACATCGTGGCATCCGCCTTCGAGGGTCGCCCGGGAGTCGAGCAGGTCAATGACCAGCGGCAGTTCCTCGAGCGGTTCTTCCAGTTGCTGGGCGGCTTGCAGGCCATCGCGCTCGTCATCGCCATCGCCATGCTCATCGTCACTGTGCTGCTCATCGTCAACACCATGCGCATCGCGGCGTTCAGCAGGCGACGCGAGACAGGCATCATGCGCCTCGTCGGCGCCTCCAACTTCTACATCCAGCTGCCGTTCCTTCTCGAAGCGGCCATCGCCGCCGCGATCGGCGCGACACTGGCCACCGGCGGTCTGATCCTGGTCAAGGCGTTTGTCGTCGACCGCGTCCTGGCACCTGCATTCCAATTCACCGCCTTCGTGGGCTGGGATGCGGTCGTTGCCATCGCACCGATCCTCTACATCACGGGCATCGCCCTCGCCTGCCTCGCTGCCTTCCTCACGCTGCGCAAGTACCTCCGCGTCTAGCCATGGCCAAGGAGCAGGGCCGCAAGCTCATCGCCCAGAACCGCAAGGCGCGCCACGACTATCACGTCGAGTCGACGGTCGAAGCAGGCATGGTCCTCACCGGCACCGAGGTCAAGTCGCTGCGTGCGGGTCGTGCCACGCTCACCGACGGCTACGCGACCATCGATAACGGCGAGGTCTGGCTGCGGGGTGTGCACATCCCTGAGTACGACCTGGGCACCTGGACCAATCACGAGCCCAGGCGAGCCCGGAAGCTGCTCTTGCATCGCGATGAGATCCGCAAGATCCAGACCAAGGTCCAGGCGAAGGGCTTCACGCTGATCCCGCTCGCCCTCTACTTCAAGGACGGCAACGCCAAGGTCGAGCTCGCTCTCGCGACCGGTCGCAAGCAGGGCGATAAGCGCCAGGCCATTGCCGAGCGCGAAGCCAAGCGTGAGACTGAGCGCGCAGTGGGGCGCCGATCGAAGGGCATGGACTGATGAGCGAGGAGCCGGACAACGGCCTAGAGCGGATGCTCGACGACCTTTTCCCCTATAGGCGGATCGTGCCGACGCAGCGAGCGATTCCCGAGCAGGGCCTGGAGCGCGACACCGTGCTCACGGATATCGCCAGCATGGCCAAGGCCGAGGATGCCGTGGGGGATGCGGGTCGGGTCTCGGGCAGTCTCTATAGCGGCGACCATGGGCACTATCACTTCCTGACGGAGGTCTTCGAGCAGTTCGCCCACGCCAATGTCCTGCAGCGCGACATGTATCCCTCGGCCACCAAGTTCGAGGGCGAGATCATCGCCATGGCCGCCGACCTCTTCCATGATCCCCAGCCCATCGGCGTCGTCACATCGGGCGGGAGCGACAGCCTGGTCCATGCGCTCTACGCCTATCGCGAGGACGCGCGCGAGACTCGCGGCGTACGCACGCCCAACATCGTGCTGCCCGTGTCGGTCCATGTCGCCCTGCGCAAGGGTGCGCACTGGCTCGGCATCGAGGTGCACGATGCACCGCTCACGGACGGCTTCGTTGTCGACGTCGATGCGATGTCCGGGCTGATCGACGACGACACGATCGCGATCGCGGGGAGCGCGGGCGACTATGCACACGGTCTCATCGACCCCATCGAGCGACTGGGCGAGCTCGCGCAGTCGCGTGGCATCGGCCTGCACGTCGACGGATGCCTGGGCGGGTTCCTGCTCCCGTGGGCCGAGGATCTCGGCTACGACGTACCCCTCTGGGACTTCCGTGTGCCCGGTGTGACGACCCTGTCCGCTGACACCCATAAGTACGGCTACGCACTCAAGGGCACATCGGTCCTGCTCTATCGCGATGCCGCTCTGCGTGCCCGGCAGTACTTCGCGGCGACGGAGTGGCCCGGTGGCCTCTACCTCTCGCCCGGCCTCGCCGGCTCGCGAAGCGGCGGTCTCATCGCATCCACTTGGGCAGCGATGGTGACCATGGGGTGCGAGGGCTACCTCGAGCGCGCGCGCGCCATCCTGGCGACCAATGACGCGATCAAGGCGGGCATCCGGGAGTCGATGCCGGAGCTGCAGGTGATCGGTGATCCCCTTTTCATGACGTCGTTCATGTCCGCGCCTGACGCGGACCTTGACGTCTACCTCGTCAACGACGCCCTCAAGGAGCGTGGTTGGCGCATGAACTCCCTTCAGCTCCCACCCGCACTGCACTTCTGCGTCACCGGTCCCAACACCCAGCCCGGCGTGGCCGAGGACTTCCTCGCAGACCTCAGGGCAGCGGTCGACTACGCCGTTGCCCACCGCGGGGAGCCGGCCAAGAGCGGCGCGATGTACGGGTTCGGTGCGATGCCGGACGGCGACCAGACCCTGCGCATGGTCATGGGCGGGGTCCTCGACGCCATGCACTCCACGGCGCCCGAGGCCTGACATGAGCTGGGTCCTGGCCCTGGACCTGGGCAATGGCGGTCCCAAGGTCGCGGCGGTCGACCC
>JBEGMG010000091.1:0-11928 GCA_041183165.1 Actinomycetota bacterium
GTGAAGACGAGGTATGCCTCCTTGGTCAATCCGAAGACCGCTGGGATCGAGTCGATGGCGAAGAGCAGGTCGGTGGTGCCGATGGCCAGCATGACGAGGAGCATCGGCGTCACGTGACGTCGTCCATCGAGGCGGACGGTGAGCTTCGTGCCGTGATACTCCCTGGTCGTCGGCACCCGCTTCTCGAGCCAGCGGATGAGGGCGTTGCCCTCCGGATCGGGTTCCTCACCGTGGCTGCGCCACACCTTCACGGCCGTGTAGAGCAGCAGGGCCCCAAAGACGAAGAAGGTTCCGGCGAAGCGGGCGATGGCTTCGGCGCCGATGAGGATGAGGATGCCTCGAAGCACCAGAGCGATCACGATTCCGACGAGGAGCACTCGGTGGCGATGCTCGGCCGGAACGGCAAAGGCAGACAGGATCACCATGAAGACGAAGAGATTGTCGACGCTCAGGGAGTATTCGGTGATGTAGCCGGCGAGGAATTGACCGGCATACGTCGCCCCGAAGTACCAGAAGACGAAGCCCGCGAAGACGAGTGCGAGCGCGATGTAGAAGATGACCCAGCGAGTCGCCTCGCGCGGTCCGAAGACATGCGGCCGACTATCGACGAGGATGAGGTCGAGGGCGATGATGCCCACAAGACCGCCGATCGTGGCGATCCACATCCATGTGGGGACGTTCATGCCTGGCCGGCCTCCTGCATACCCCGCAACTCCCGCTTGAGCTCCCCGACCTCATCGCGGTAGCGCGCGGCGAGCTCGAACTGCAGCTCGCCGGCCGCCTGGTGCATCTGCTCGGTCAGTTCCTCTATGAGGGCCACCAGGTCACGTCCCGCGAGTGACCGGGCCCTCACCGAGCCCCCCGAGTCCTTGAGCAGCTGCGTGGTGTCCGCGTCCTCGCGCGCAAGAAGGTCGGTGATGTCTCCAATCTTCTTGCGCAAGGGAGCGGGGTCGATTCCATGCTCGGTGTTGTAGGCCACCTGCTTCTCACGACGTCGATTGGTCTCGTCGATTGCCCGTGCCATGGAGGCGGTGACGGTGTCGGCGTACATGTGCACCTCGCCGCTGACATTGCGAGCCGCGCGACCTATCGTCTGGATGAGTGAGGTCTCCGATCGCAGGAAGCCCTCCTTGTCTGCATCGAGGATGCTCACCAGGGAGACCTCCGGCAGGTCGAGGCCCTCGCGGAGGAGATTGATACCGACGAGCACGTCGTACTCCCCTAGACGAAGCTCTCGCAGGAGTTCCACACGACGCAGGGTGTCCACCTCGCTGTGCAGGTAGCGCACACGCACGCCGTTCTCCTCGAGGTAGGCGGTCAGGTCCTCGGCCATGCGCTTGGTCAGAGTGGTCACGAGGACGCGCTCGGATCGTGCGGCGCGCAAGCGGATCTGCTCCATGAGGTCATCGATCTGCCCCTGGGTGGGCTTGACAACGACCTGGGGATCGATGAGGCCCGTCGGGCGGATCACCTGCTCGACGAATTCCCCGCCCGACTGCGTGAGCTCGAAGGGTCCGGGCGTCGCGGAGAGATAGACCGTCTGCCCGGTGCGCTCACGGAACTCCTCCCAGCGAAGCGGCCGATTGTCCATGGCACTCGGAAGACGGAAGCCGTGCTCGACGAGAGTGCGCTTGCGACTCATGTCACCCTCGTACATCGCCCCGATCTGTGGCACCGTCACATGGGACTCATCGAGGATGAGCAGGAAGTCCTCGGGGAAGTAGTCGAGCAGGCAGTTGGGCGGTGATCCCTGCTCCCGGCCGTCGATGTGCCGGGAGTAGTTCTCGATACCCGAGCAGCTGCCGACCTGGCGCATCATCTCGATGTCATACGTCGTGCGCATGCGCAGCCGCTGCGCCTCGAGCAGTTTGCCCTGTCCCTCGAGCTCGGCCAGACGCTCAGCAAGCTCCGCCTCGATATCCGCGATGGCTCGTGTCATGCGCTCAGGACCAGCCACGTAGTGGGTAGCCGGGAAGACGTAGATCTCCTCGTCCTCCGCGAGGATCTCACCCGTCACGGGGTGCAGTGTCATGAGGCGCTCGATCTGGTCCCCGAACATCTCGATCCGCACCGGGTGCGTCTCGTAGACGGGGAACACCTCCAGGGTGTCGCCCCGCACCCGGAAGGTCCCACGCTCAAAACTCGTGTCGTTGCGCGTGTATTGGATATCGACCAGGCGGCGCAGCAGGGCATCGCGGTCGTACTCCTCGCCGACCCGGAGCCGGAGCATGCGATCGACGTACTCCTGTGGGGTGCCGAGGCCGTAGATCGCCGACACCGTCGCCACGACCACGACGTCGCGCCGGGTGAGCAGCGAGTTGGTGGCTGAGTGCCGCAGCCGCTCGACCTCCTCGTTGATGGAGGAGTCCTTCTCGATGTAGGTGTCGGTCTGCGGGACGTACGCCTCCGGCTGGTAGTAGTCGTAGTAGGAGACGAAGTACTCGACCGCATTGTTCGGCAGCAACTCGCGGAACTCATTGGCGAGCTGAGCGGCTAGGGTCTTGTTGGGCGCCATGATGAGCGTGGGGCGCTGGACCTTCTCGATGAGCCAGGCCGCTGTCGCGCTCTTACCGGTGCCTGTGGCGCCCAGCAGCACGATGTCGCGCTCCCCCGCCTCGATGCGCCGCGTGAGGTCCTCGATCGCCTGGGGCTGGTCACCAGAGGGTGAGTAGTCCGCGATCACCTCGATGGGCGCGACAGCGCGCACGAGATCGGTGACGGGGCGCATGCACCCACCCTAGGCGTCAGCTGCGGAGATCACCGTCCAGAGGCGGTCAACCTGGCCCTCGAGGGCCGCCGGGTCCCCGGAGTTGTCGACTACGGCGTCGGCGACAGCGAGGCGCTCTTCACGGCTTGACTGGGATGCCATCCGGCGACGGGCGTCGCCAGCGTCCAGGCCCCGCGCGACGAGGCGCTGGAGGCGGATGTGGTCAGGGCAATCCACGACGATGATGCAATCCCAGCCAGCGAGTGCCGCCGGTCCCTGCTCCACGAGGAGCGGCATGTCATAGACGACCACGGCATCGGCGGGTGCCCGTGAGAGGAGTTCCCGACTGCGCTCGGCGATGCGCGGGTGCGTGATGCCGTTGAGGATCCCCAGGGCGTCGGCGTCCGCGAAGACGATCTCGGCGAGTCGCGCTCGGTCGAGTCGACCGTCTGCGCCGATCACCTCGGGTCCGAACGTCTCCCGGATCTCCGCGAGCGCAGGCTGCCCCGGCTCCACAATCTCCCTGGCGATGGCGTCGGCATCGACGATGATGGCTCCGCGCGCCTGGAGCAGGCGCGCCACCGTGCTCTTGCCCGATCCGATACCTCCGGTGAGGGCGACTCTCACGGGGCATCACCTTCCATGGCACCGTAATCGACCTGCGAAAGCACCACGTCCGTGACGCATAGGCCGACTCCTGGAGGAGGTGTCACCATCAGGGTGTCCCCGCCACCGACGACAACGAACGTTGCCTGATGCAACCCTTCGTCGAAGGGGATCTCGACCGGCGCCCCATCAAGTGCCACGCTCCCTGCTCCCGTGCCTCCCGCCAGGTAGTCGATTGTGCCCACCCAGACCCATTCGAAGAGCGTGGAGTCCAACTCCACGGGGGTCGTTGCGCCCACCACCTTCCACCCGCAGGCGCCGTTCCATCCTGGGACCGACGACGCGCTCGGGGCCAGGATCGGATCGCGCAGTGACCCGTTATCCGTGAGGGCGAGGACACGAGCCCCAGCCGCATCCCAACGTACGGGGATGTCCAATCCGCTGAGCACGTAGGAGGCGTTGGCTCGCTCGAGGAAAAGTGGCGCCATGACACCGGCCGGCACCTTTCGGTCAAGAACCGGAACACCCGGTTCTGCAGCGAGAGCGGCACGTGCGGACTCCACGTAACGCTTGGCCTCGCTGTCATGCCAGGAGGAGCCAATGGCGATGCTGGGCAGGATGAGCAGATTGGCCAAGACCACAGCGCCCGCGATAGGGGTCCACACGGACCGAGGCCCGCGCAGCCAGGTGAGCACACGCGGCCCCGCTAAGGGAGATGCTTGTGGACGCTGGAACGCAAAGGGAAGCACGAGAGCACCGACGATGAAGAGATCTTCGACGTACCTCGGGTCGTAGGCGAGGACGAGACCGAACTCATTGATGCGACCGAAGGCGAAGAGCACGACAGTGACGGCGGCATACCCCGCAATGACGACCCAGGCGTTGGCCGCGGCACGCCATCGGGCGATCGACACGATCACCATCGCTGCGACGAGTTGCCACACGAGCGCGAAGGCCCACCACGCCGAAGTGGTACCTGGAACCAGCCCTGATCCGAAGCCGGTCCAGGGCGCACCGAGGTAGGCCGGCAGCCACACCTCGCCGAGACTTACCCGCACGGCGTCCAGGAGCTGCGACACCGTCGGGTCCGAGCGAAGAATGGCCTCTGGTTGCGCCGCGAGATAGATCAACGCGTACGCCGCCGTGATTGCCACGCTGCACGCAGGGATCCACCAGCGCCTTCCGAGATCCCCCAGTCCCCATCGACCTGTTCCCGGCCAGTAGCGCCATGACAACCAGATGACCACCGGCAGGGCGAGGATGGTCTTCTCCCAGAACAGCAGTCCCACGACGTATGTCGCGAGGAAACCCATGACCCACCGGACCTGATGCTCCTGGGCGTCGCGGATGACGAAGTAGAGCATCCAGGCGAACGCTGCTCCCCAGGGTAGGATCTGCAAGGCGGACGCGTACCACACGGTTACGGTTGTGAGCAGGGGCGCGAAAGCGACGATTCCGGTGACGACGATTGTCCAGCCGCCATCGCCGAACGCTCGCCTCATGGCGCAGACGACACCGCTGAGGAATGCCAGCCACAGACCCAGGCTGATGGCCACCGCAAGGCTCCAGGACATGGGCGCGATCGCCTGGCTGAGCCACACCAGCGCGAAGCCAAGGGGCATGAGGTGCCCGTTGTAGACCTGCCCGACATACGACAGGACATCGCGCTGGGCATCAGCAAGGTAGAAGAAGTCGTCCATGTGGAAGAAGCCATCCCACATGGCCCATCCATGGAGCAGGAGCCCGGCCGCAACCACCCCCCAGGGGAGGTAGCGCGGCCAAGCACCCGTCATCTGCGAGGTCGCTGTCCCCACGGCGACCCGTCTACATCAGGAGTCGCCGGCGAGCTTGTCGCGCAGCGCCTGCAGGGACTCGTCGGAGGCGAGTGCGCCGGAAGTTTCGGCGGATGCCGAGGAGTACTCGGTGGCCGTGCCGTCGGCGACGGCCTGCTCCGCGTCAGCGGTGCGCATTTCCGATGCCTGCTTGCGGTGCGCCTCCCAGCGTGCGTGCGCGTCGGCGTACTCACGCTCCCACTCGGCGCGCTGGCCTTCGTAGCCTGCCTTCCACTCGCCGGTCTCCGGGTCGAATCCGTCGGGACCCACATAGTTGCCGGCCTCGTCGAAGGCAGGGGCCATGCCGTAGAGGTAGGGATCGAACTCGTCCGCAACCTCGCCGTCACCGGACTCGTTGGCCTGCTTGAGGCTCAGCGAGATGCGGCGACGCTCGAGGTCGATGTCGATGACCTTGACGAAGATCTCGTCACCCACCTGCACGATCTGCTCCGGAATCTCCACGTGGCGCTCGGCGAGCTCGGAGATGTGCACCAGGCCCTCGATGCCCTCCTCGACACGCACGAATGCGCCGAAGGGCACGAGCTTGGTGACACGGCCCGGCGTGACCTGGCCGATCTGGTGGGTGCGCGCGAAGTGCTGCCAGGGATCTTCCTGCGTCGCCTTGAGAGACAGGCTCACACGCTCGCGATCCATATCGACGTCGAGCACCTCGACCGTGACCTCCTGGCCGACCTCGACAACCTCGGAGGGGTGGTCGATGTGCTTCCAGGAGAGCTCGGAAACGTGCACGAGTCCGTCGACGCCGCCCAGGTCGACGAAGGCGCCGAAGTTGACGATGGAGGAGATGACGCCGGAGCGGATCTGCCCCTTCTGCAGGTTGTTGAGGAAGGTCTGACGAACCTCGCTCTGGGTCTGCTCGAGCCATGCTCGGCGCGAGAGAACGACGTTGTTGCGGTTCTTGTCGAGCTCGATGATCTTGGCCTCGAGGGTCTTGCCGACGTAGGGCTGAAGATCGCGCACACGGCGCATCTCCACCAGCGACGCGGGAAGGAAGCCTCGGAGTCCGATGTCGAGGATGAGACCACCCTTGACGACCTCGATGACGGAGCCTTCGACGACGCCGTCCTCCTCCTTGATGCGCTCGATCGTGCCCCATGCGCGCTCGTACTGCGCACGCTTCTTGGACAGGATGAGACGGCCGTCCTTATCCTCCTTCTGGAGGACGAGAGCCTCGACCGCGTCGCCGACGGACACCACCTCATGGGGGTCGACGTCGTGCTTGATGGACAGTTCACGGGAGGGAATCACACCCTCGGTCTTGTAGCCGATGTCGAGGAGGACCTCGTCGCGGTCGACCTTGACGATGGTGCCCTCGACGATGTCGCCGTCATTGAAGTACTTGATGGTGGAATCGATAGCGGCGAGGAACTCATCGGCATCGCCGATGTCGTTGATGGCTACCTGGGGTGCGATGGTCTGGGAGGTCACGGGGACTCCGATACGGATAGATGTCGGCCTGTGCACGATCCGAGACCGTGATCGACGTGGTGCGCGGGTGAACCGCGGGCCGCGAGGAACGTCACGAGGCCACTCGGTCCGGGACACGTGCGGGCTCGGCGTGCCCAGGGAGGATAGCGCAGGGCCCCGGAGGGCCCACTGACCGGCCTAGGCGGTCGCGGAACCCCCCGCATGGGCTCCTGAGCGCTTCTTGCCCCCCGCAGCGACCAGGATGATGCCGATCACGAGGAGGATCGCCCCGAGGATCACCGCGATCAGAGGGACCGTGTTGTTGAGCAGCGTGAGAAGCGCAGCCTGGGACTTGGCGTACTCGATGCCCTGGGTCGCCTCCTCGGGGGTCGACCCGATGACCGCATCGATGATGGTGACCTTGTCAGTGTTGTCCGGGCCGCGGAGCGTCTGGAGCTGATCGCTCTCGCCCTTGACGATCGCTCCCGTGTTGGGCTCGACCCACAGGGTCAGGATGTTGCTGTAGTAGCGGGGAGCCACGAAGTTGGGGAGCGGTGAACCCACCAGATCGCCCGGCACCTCGATCGTGCCCGTCTGGGTCGGCTCGACCGTGACCACGAACTTGTAGACCGGGAGACCCTCGAGGGTCTCCTCGCCCTGGAAGACAGCGTCCACTCCCCTGTTGAGGGCCGTGTCGAAGTACGGGTAGGTCTGCTGCTGCGTGAACATCGGGAACTTCAACGGGACGAGGCCGCTCATTTCCACGTTCTCGCCATTGACGTTGGCACCGCAGCAGTTGGACATCTCCGACGTGACGCGATTGAACGCGAATCTGGCCGTGTCTGCCAACACCACGACACCGGCATTGTCCTCGACGCGCTGGAAGGTGTCGTAGACGGCGAGGTCAGCCGCCTTCGCCTCATCGGTCTGGCTCGCGGGGACATCACCACGCGTGAATCGGGTAACCGTCAGGGGAACGTCGATGCGCTCGGTCAGGGTCGCGGGATCGAAGAGCTTGGACGCGACACCGGACTGGTCGGTCTGCGTGACGCCGCCCGTGTCCTCACCGGGTGAGAGCGGCGCCTTGGCCACGGCCGGGACCACGCTGAATCGCAGGAGCGCTCCGATCACCACGAGGAACACCCCGAGTCCGACCAGGACGATGCCGATGCCTCGCCTCATGCCACCCTCCGGTCACCAAGCCGTCGCCCGCGGTTCAGCGCGCGTGGAACGAACGCTAGCGGATACTGGGCTCCCCGGCGTGCAGATTCGTCCGTCGGGCCGTCGGGCCGGACCAATTGGAGGGAGAGCGACCATGCGCCCCTTCCCCCTCCTGGACGGCTACCGGGCCATCGCCGCCTTCATGGTCCTCACCACCCACGTGGCCTTCAATACGGGCGAGATCAGGACCCCGGTCCTGGGACCCCTCCTGGGCCGTATGGACTTCGGGGTGACGCTCTTCTTCCTGCTCTCGGGGTTCCTCCTCTACCGGCCCTGGGCGCGGGCGGCGATGACGGCCACCTCGGGTCCCGCCGTGGGCGGCTACGCACTTCGACGCGCCGCACGCATCCTGCCGGCGTACTGGGCGATGGTGGTCTTCACCCTGCTCCTGCTGCCGGAGATCCAGCCCGTGCGCTGGCAGGCATGGCCGGTCCACCTCGGGCTCCTGCACATCTACGTGCCCGGCTTCACGCTCGAGGGACTTACCCAAACCTGGAGCCTGGCCACCGAACTGGCCTTCTACATCCTGCTACCCGTCCTGGCGTGGATCGCTGGGAGACGCGGACGCGGCAATCCCGACGCAAGCGCGCGCTTCCAACTCGCGGTCCTCGCTGTCGCCGTGCTCATAGCCTGGACGTTCACGGTCCTGCGCGTGACGGGCACCCTGGGCTCATCGACGATCACCGGCTACTGGCTCCCCGGCTTCCTCGACTGGTTCGCCATCGGCATGGCCGCTGCCGTCATCCAGGTGCGCCTCAGCAAGGGTGGTGCTCCCGCATGGATGCTGTCCGTGCGCCAGATCGCCCAGGCGACCGGCTGGTGCCTGCTCATTGCGGCTGGCCTCGCGGTCATCGCGGCCACCCCCATCGCCGGACCGCTCACCTTCGATCCCGCCGAGCCCAACAGCCTCGTGATCAAGCATGTGCTCTACGGGGTGATCGCGGCCTTCCTACTCCTCCCGGGATTCCTCGGCGTCGGCGACACGCGCGAGGGGGTTCCCTCGCACTCATGGTGGGCGGCGATCCTCGCGAATCCCCTCGTCGTCTACCTCGGGACGATCTCCTACGGCGTGTTCCTCTGGCACCTCGTGCTGCTTCGCTTCATCCAGAACGCACTTGGATTGCAGGTCTTCTCCGGAGGCTTCTGGATCGTGTGGCCTCTGGTGGTGCTCGCCTCCATCGCCGTCGCGAGCGCATCGTGGTTCATCCTTGAGCGGCCGATTCTGGCGTGGGCGCACCGGCGTACTCCTGGGGAGTCCGCCCAGGCGACGCCGCCGCTCCCAGGGCAGCGATCGCCAGCAGCGCAGTAGCCACGAGCAATGCCTCGGGGGCGTCGAGGCTGCCGGGCCAAGGGGTGAACGCTGCGCCCAGCGCTGCCGCGCAAGCCAAACCACCGGCGACAGCGGGACGTAGGACCACCCACGCGAGCAACGCACCCGCCGCGGCGGCGATCCCCCCGGGCCATCCCCCGACGGCAAGGCCCACGACCACGGCCCCGACGGCCAGCCAGCGATGCGCGCGTGGGGCATGTTCAGGAGCCGCTACGCCGCCGCGGCCTCTGCCGAAGAAGGCCAGGCCCAGGAGGGCGATGACGGCGAGCAGACCCACCACCAGGCCAGTGAGGTAGATCGACTGGGGTGCGAACTCGAGCACCGCTGTCCCCGTCACGCCAGCGGGGACGATCCACCCCTGTCTCCACCCGTCCACGCGAATCGGCTGGAGTTCGGTGCCGCCCACATGAGCACGCCAGCCAGCATTGGCGTTCTCCGTCGTCTCGAGGATGCGGGCAGTTTGCGAAGCGGGGATGTCGATGATGCGGTGCGTCCCATCCCACTCCTGGACTGTCGGTGACGTTGCAGTCGTGCTGGGTGCGGCATCGACGGGCTCGAGCGCAACCGCCTCCACGGCGTACTGGGCAGTCGATAGTGCCTGGATGACGTGGCTACCCTGACTGAGCGTCACGAGACGGCCCCCGCAGGGAGTCGCCGGCACCAGCGCATCGGTGAGCGTCTGGCTCACCGAAGCGGTGATCGAGGTCTCCGCACGCACACCACCATCGATGACCAACTCGGGACCGAAGCCGCACGGCACCCCCGCGTCATCGACGAGACGCGGGCCCTTGACGATGTCCTCCGCTCCGAGGATGCGCACCTCGGTGACACCGATGGGCAAGGCGGTGAGCTTGCCCGTGTCCGGGTCGAGGCTCCGCACGACATCCGCGTTGTCGAATCGGATGGTCAGGGCACTTGCCTCCTGTGCGGGAACCGTGATGCTCCCGCGCGCAGACACGATGTCGGTCGTTTCACGCCCGTTGACGGTCACGGTGACGCGCAAGGGCCGGGTCGCCACCAGGTCAGGGGCGATGTCCAGCCGGACTCCACGCACCCGCCTGTCCTCGCCCCAGCTCAGGGAGAGCTCCGGTCGATCGTCGAGCGGCGACGCGAGCCAGGAGGTGGACAGGACCCCGTCTACGGCGGCCTGAGGTCGGCTCGCCGGGTCGCTCGTGAAGACACTCGAAGCCTCCGCGCGCGGAGACACGGGCAGCGCCGGCTCGAGGAGTCGGTCGAGCGCCGTCCCCGGCCGCGGCCGAACCCACATCCGCAAGCGGTAGTCCCCGGCCTGCTGCACGTCGACAATCCGCTGGATGCCCGTGCGCTCCTCGCCCACACGCCCCAGCTGCGGTGTGCAGACCAGCTGACCCGCGACCGCGGCGCAACCGGTCTGCTCACCTTTGCGCGCGCTCAGGACGATCGGCCCTCCATCGGCGACCCCGGGAGTGTCCACCCGTCGCGTGACGTCCACGCCCGGGATCTCGACCTCCCGCAGACCGAAGCCCTCACCCGGCCCACCGCCGACCACGGATGCCAAAGTGAGCCGCAGGGTGCGCGTCTCGCCGGCCGGCACGGGGAGCCGCTGCGACTGATCGGTCGCCGCGACAGGGACAGTGATCGAGCCGGAATCGGTCGTCACGGTCACCTCGGCTGGCTCGACGCCCGCGACCTGACCGACCACGAAGCGCACGCTGACCCAGGGCGGGGTGAACGGCTCGTCCGCAGTCACTTGCCACCACTGCCCGACGCCCCTCTGCAATTCACCCGAGACCCAAGTCGTCACCGGATCGCCGTCCACGGCCGCCCACGGCTGCGCTGCGCTCGATCGGCCACGTAGAGCGGTGACGTCGCTGCCGCTCGACGAAGCTGTGACGATGCCCCCCGCGTAGACAGCGAGAGCCTGGAGATCCTGTGGTTCAACCGGGTAGTAGTCGTGTACACGCCGGTCCTGGAGGTAGGCCTCGCCGGCACCCAGGGTCTGCGATCTGTTGTCGCGCGTCGATCCCACGCTCACCTCGCTGCGCCGGAATCCGTCGGTGACCGCGTACCGCAGATCGATGCTGTCGATGCCCAGGAGCGGAGCCTCGTCTCCGGCGATGACGACGGGCTCAGACCCGAGGACGTCGGCGTCCGCAAGGTCCACGACCGATTCAGCCGCTCCGGAGACGACGGTCACATGGGAGGCGTCACGCAGCGTGATGCGCGGGTCATCGGGCGCGGTCGGCGATTCAACACGCCAGATCTCCACCGCAGCCACGGTGTCCTGGAGCCCGTCGTCGATCACGGTCGTGGGCGTGCGGTACGGCGGGAGCGCGGGGCCGAATCCCATGACCGGGGTGAAGCCGCCGGAGCGCACCAGCGCCTGCCGGACGAGGACGGTCCGCGGTGCCGCGCTGCGCCTGCGATCGATGTCATTGCGCACGACGACGTAATCGACCCCCGCGCGCGCCAGCGCATCGGCCAGGCGCGGGGATCCCCGACCGGAGTCGAGTCGCTCCTGGACGGCGTCAAGCCAGCGAATGTTTCCCGCGCTCGAAAGCGGGACCGCATCCCGGACCGCCCATGGTGACGCGGCGAGGGGCTGGAGCGGCTCGTCCTGAGTGCGCCCCCAGCTGTAGATGCCGAATGACGCCCCGGGGACAAGGAGAGCGCGGCCATCAGGTGACTCCTCGGCCAACCATCCCGCCGCCTGCGACCAGTAGTCGGGGACCGCCGCGAAGGACCTGTCGCGCACGAGGGTTCCCGTGACCATGGGCCAGGCGCCTATGACGAGGAGGCCGGTCATCACCGCGGCGACGAGCCGC
>JBEGMG010000092.1:0-9614 GCA_041183165.1 Actinomycetota bacterium
CTGGCCATGACGCAGGACGACATCGTGCTGAGCGGCCATGCGGTGGAGGCTCGGGTCTACGCCGAGGATCCGCTGCGCGGCTACCTGCCTACCGGCGGCGTGATCCGGTTGTGGCGCGAGCCCGCAGACGTGCGCGTCGACTCGGGCGTCGCCACAGGGGATCGCATCACGTCCTCTTACGACCCCATGCTGGCCAAGGTGATCGCCCACGCGCCCACTCGCGAGGAGGCCATCGCACGCCTGCAGGGGGCGCTTCGCGAGACCATCTGCCTCGGTGTCACCACCAACATCGACGACCTCGCCGACCTGCTCGACGACGCGCGGGTGCGCAGCGGTGACATGGACACCGCTCTCCTCGACGGTCGTCTGCCACGTGAGATTCCCCCCGATCCGGACGTGATCGCCGCAGGTGCATCCGCGCTGCGCGCTCCCGCTCATGACGATCTCTGGCAGGCGGGGGACTCCTGGCGGCTGGGTGAGGCTGCGCCGCAGCGCTGGGACGTGGCCGGGCATGACGTCGAGATCCTGCCGCGTGAGGGCGATGTCGAAGTGAGGGTCGATGGAGCGCCGATCGAGCCGGCTGTGCTCGATGAAGTCGTATTCGATGGCGATCGCCTATGGCTGCATGCCGACGGCAGGCACCAGGGGCTCGAGGCCAGGCGTCCGCGCGATCGACGCCTGGCCCGCGCCAGCGCCGCGCGTCTGGCGGGCCATTGGGTTGCTCGCAGCCCCATGCCCGGCACAGTCATCGACGTGGGCGTCACGGTGGGTGGCATGGTCGATGAGGGCGACGCGCTCGCCGTGGTCGAGGCCATGAAGATGGAGCACACGGTCCGCGCGCCAGGGCGTGGCACCGTCACCGCCGTAGCAACCTCCGCCGGTGGGCGCGTGTCCCTCGACGCCGTGCTCGTCGAGTTGCAGTTGGAGGACGTGTCGTGACTCTCCCGATGGTCGTGCGCGACCCTGCCCTGCCCTCGCGCGTGAGGATCTGGGAGGTGGGTCCCCGCGACGGTCTCCAGAACGAGTCCATGGTCCTCGACACCGCGATCAAGGTGGAGTTCGTCGACCGGTTGGCGCAGGCAGGGTTGGGAGTCGTCGAGGCCACGAGTTTCGTGCGTGCGGACCGCGTGCCCCAACTGGCTGACGCGAGGGAGGTCATGGCGGGCATCGCGCGCCGTGATGACGTGCGTTATCCCGTGCTCGTGCCCAACCTGCGCGGTCTTGAGTCGGCCATCGACGCTGGCGTCAGCGATATCGCCATATTCGCCAGCGCCACCGAATCCTTCGCCCAGCGCAATCTCGGCCGCGGCTATGACGCTCAGTGGGAAATGTTCGAGCCGGTGACGATGCGAGCCCGAGCGGAGGGGTTGCGTGTGCGCGGATATCTCTCCATGTGCTTCGGAGATCCCTGGAAGGGAGCCGTGCCCGCCGAGCAGGTCGTCACCGCTGCGCTCCGCCTGCTGGATCTGGGCTGCGATGCGATCAGTCTGGGTGACACGATCGGCGTCGCCACCCCCGGCCAGGTGGGTGACCTCGTGCGGCGGCTCGTCGGCGCCGGCGTACCCCTGGATGCGACCGGGGTGCACTTCCACGACACCTACGGCCAAGCCCTCGCCAACACCCTGGCAGCTCTGCGCGAGGGCGTCACCACGGTCGACTCCTCGGCCGGAGGCCTCGGAGGCTGCCCCTATGCGAAGGCAGCGACGGGCAATCTCGCGACGGAGGATCTCGTCTACATGCTCGACGGCCTCGGCATCTCGCACGGGGTCGACCTCGCCGCACTCATCGACACCAGTCGCTGGCTCGAGGATCACCTCGGTCGGCCAAGCCCCTCGCGCGTCGTACGCGCAGGCATCCCCAGTAGGAGCAGTGATGGATCACCGTCTGCCCAGTGAGTACGTCGACCTGCAGAAGTCGGTGGCGGCGTTCGCGCAGGATGTCATCGCGCCGGTCATCGGCGACCTCTACGAGGCGCACGCCTTCCCCTACGACATCGTGCGCCAGATGGGGGAGATGGGCCTCTTCGGCCTGCCCTTCCCGGAGGAATACGGCGGGATGGGCGGCGACTACTTCGCGCTGTGCCTCGCGCTGGAGGAGATCGCGCGCGTCGACTCCTCGGTCGCCATCACGCTCGAGGCTGCCGTGAGCCTGGGAGCCATGCCGATCTACCGCTTCGGCACGGAGGAGCAGAAGCGCGAGTGGCTTCCGCGGCTCGTCACCGGCGAGGTGCTCGGTGCCTTCGGGCTCACCGAGCCCGGTGGCGGCACCGATGCGGGAGCGGCACGCACGACGGCGCGGCTCGACGGCGACGAGTGGGTGATCAACGGCACGAAGTCCTTCATCACCAACTCCGGCACGGACATCACCGGCTTCGTCGCCGTGCTCGCTCTCACGGGGGAGAAGGAGCTCTCCACGATCATCGTGCCGAGCGGGACGCCTGGCTTCACGGTCTCGGCGCCGTACTCGAAGGTCGGGTGGAACTCCTCCGATACGCATGAACTCGGGTTCGTGGATTGCCGCGTGCCTGCCGCCAACCTCTTGGGCACGCGCGGCAAGGGCTATGCGCAGTTCCTGCAGACACTGGATGAGGGGCGCATCGCGATCGCGGCGCTCTCGGTCGGTCTCGCACAGGGCTGCATCGACGAGTCCGTGCGCTACCTCCATGAGCGGCACGCCTTCGGCAAGCCGCTCTCGGCGTACCAGGCACTGGACTTCATGGTCGCCGACATGGAGGTGCGCGCTCACACGGCACGCCTGGCCTACTACGACGCGGGATCCCGCATGCTCGCCGGCGAGCCCTTCAAGCGGCAGGCGGCCATCGCCAAACTGCACGCCTCCAATGCCGCCGTCGAGAATGCGCGCTGGGCGACGCAGATCTACGGCGGCTACGGCTTCATGAATGAATACCCCGTCGCCCGCTTCTGGCGCGACAGCAAGGTGCTCGAGATCGGCGAGGGCACCAACGAGGTGCAGCGTATGCTCATCGCCCGCGAGCTGGGACTGGGTCGGTAGCGAGTTGGGAGTCGATATGGCGACGGTGCTCACCGAGGACCGCGGCGCGGTGCGGATCATCACCCTCCACCGGCCCGAGCGACTCAACGCCATCACCGAGCAGCTCATCGCCGACCTCAATGCCGCCCTCGAGTCGGCGCATGCCGATCCCGGCGTGCGCGCCATCGTCCTCACCGGATCAGGCCGGGCATTCTGCGCGGGAGATGATCTGCACGAATACGCCGACCAGGCCAGCACGCGCGAGGCGACCCAGGCCTATGTCGAGGAGCTCCAGCAGGTCACGCGGCGCATCATGCTCGGCCGGGTGCCGGTGGTCGCAGCCGTGCGCGGCTGGGCGGTCGGTGGTGGCTTCGAGTGGGTTCTGGACTGCGACCTTGTCGTCGTCGGTGAGTCGGCGAAGGGATTCTTCCCCGAGATGGGCCTCGGTCTCTTCGTCACCGGGGGCGTGACCGCGCTGCTGCCGCGGATCGTCGGCCTCTCGCGAGCACGCCAACTACTGCTCCTGGGCGAGCGCATCGACTCCGCCCAGATGCTGGAGTGGGGTATCGCGCACTGGCGCGTGGCCGACGATGCCGTGGTCGATGAGGCGGTCGCGGTGGCGCAGCGGCTGGCTGAACTCTCCGAGCGTGCCGTCGCGGACCTGCGCCGGATCATGACGACGGTGTCGGTAGGTGACCTAGAGGCTGCGATGGCGGCCGAGACGGCAGCCACGGTGGCGGCGTTCGGGGATCCTGATGCTGCGCGCCGCGTGCGCGACGCCGCGCCCTAGTCGGCCTACTTCAGCAAGCCGGCCTTACGCAGCCCGGCCCACGTGAGGGGCAGCAGGCCAGCGGCGAGCGCGATCTTGACGACATCTCCGATGAGGAACGGCGCCACGCCGAGTTGCAGCGCTGTCGCCCACGTCGAGTCGATGGCGTACTTCAGCCACGTGACGCCTACGGCGTAGATGACGAGATTGCCGAGGACCATGAGCCCGGCGGTGCGCCAGACCGTGAGGGTGGCACCGCGCTCGGCGATGCGCCCGACGATGCCTGCGGCGACGATGAAGCCGAGGATGTAGCCGAAACTCGGCATGGCGAATCCGGAGGAACCCTCCGCGAACCACGGCACCCCGGCGATGCCGGCGACGGCGTACAGCGACATGGCCAGGACCCCGCGGAGCGAGCCCAGGGCAGCGCCAGCGAGCAGCACGGCGAAGGTCTGCAGGGTCAGCGGCACGGGCGTGAAGGGCAGCGGGATCGCCACCTGGGCGGCGAGGCCCACGAAGGCGGCTCCACCGAGGACGAGGATCGCCTGCCGAGCGAGGGAGCGCGCCCCCTCCGCGCGGTCGGTCCAGACGTCGGCGAGGACGGCGGGCTGGGCGACGGCCATGGGGTACCTCCGGGTGATGTGCTGCGCTACGGCGTGTCGTGACCCTATCCAATCCGCGCATCGGCCCGGGGGACGGTCTAGGGTGGTGTCACCGTGAAGGGCTGAGGCCCGGCGGGTCGGCCAAGCCGCCCCTGTCGGGCGGGCCCGGCGGGTCGGCCAAGCCGCCCCTGTCGGGCAGGCCCGGCTCCGGGTGAGGACGCAGGGGAAGGCGAACCTCACGAAGGAGGCCACGGCATGTCCACGATGCCACCATCGCGGTCGGCGACGCATCCGTCGATGCTCCCGCCCACGCTCCCGACGCATGGCCGCGCGCGCGGCGTCGTCTTCCTGCACGCCGTGCCCCGGGCACTGTGCCCCCATGTCGAGTGGGCGCTGAGCGCCATCGTCGACACTGAGATCCGCCTCGACTGGCAGCCTCAGCCGGTTTCGCCGCCGCTGTTGCGCGCGGAGTTGCCGTGGGCCGGTCGCCCCGGCCTGGGCTCGCGCTTCATGAGCGCACTCAAGGGATTCCCCGACCTCGTCGCCGAGGTGACCGAGGATCCGTCACCGGGTCGTGAGGGGGAGCGCTACGCGCTCACGCCGACACTCGGCCTGCACCGCGCGATCATCGGCGTACACGGCGACATCCTGGTGTCCGAGGATCGCCTGCGTGCCGCGGTTGCGGGGGCTGAGGCGACAGGTGCCCAACTCAAGGACGGCATCGCGTATCTCCTGGGCACCGCCTGGGATGCCGAACTCGAGCCCTATCGCGCGGCGGGGGAGGACACCCCCGTGCGCGTGCTCCATCACGTGGTCTGACCGCGTCGGCTAGCGCCATGTCGGCTGCCCGACCCGACGATGTCCACGTGGCCGGGTTTGTCGAAGGGTTTTGCGTCGGATAGACCCGCTTGCGTACTGATGGCTGCCCGCGGGGCTGGCCAGTTGCCCGGGGTCATCGGTGTCCCTGATCCAGGGCGTGCACCACTCGGTCGACAACGCGCTGCGGCGCTCGGAGGATGTCGGCGTAGGTCCAGCGGATGACGCGCCAGCCCGCGCGTTCGAGGGCCTCCTGCCGAAGCTTCTCCCGGCGGAGGATTGCTGGGTCCGTGTACTTCCCCATGCCGTCGCACTCGCCGATCACCCTGGCGTCTCCCCAAGCCATGTCCACCCAGTAGAGGCGGCCGTCGGCTCCTTCGACGGGGTATCCGCATTCCGGTCCGGGTACGCCATGCTCGAGGAGCACGCCCCGCGACTGAGACTCCAGAGGTGACTCCGCGGCGGGGTCCGACAAGCGCAGTGCTCTCCGGGCGCTGCGCGTGCCCGGCCAGCCTGTCATGTCCTGGAGTACGCACTCGATAGTTCGGCGTGCCGCGTCGACGTGCTCGTCATCGTGGACAGCCATGCGCAGGACAGTGGGGTCGTCGAGGTCCCGCAGCACCAGTCGTCTCAGGGCCCCGTCCATGCAGATCAAAGCCTCCGGCATCTTCGCTGTGCGCGCGATGTCGATCGCGGTGCGAGCGAGTGACGTCACCCGAGTCCCACGCACGACCGAGACGTGGCTACCCGGCAGCCGTTGGGCATGGATGCGCACGTGGCCTGCCGTGCGCGTTCTCCCGCCAGGAAGCGTGATGTGGCCCTCGGCGACGGAAGTGAGGGGGACCGGGAGTCCATGGAATCGACCCGCGGACTCGTGTGAGAGGGCGCTCCCGGCAAGGAGGTGGGCCATGGCGATGGCCGCAGTATCGGCATGGTCCTCGGGGCTGGGGGTGCCAGCGGGAGGCACATGCAAGACGCCGCGGCGAACGCGAACCACGGCACCCTCCCGCACGGCTGCCCGGAGTCGGTCATCGGACACACCGCTCGCCCGCGCCTGCGCGGTCGTGAAGGGGTCCGGTCCGAAGCGCACGCTGAGAGTTGCGGCGGTCTCGGCGGCCAGTGAGCGTCTCCCCATGCCCACATGTTGGTGATCGCCTCGGGAGAAGGTCGGATTCAGTCGCCCAACGCGCACGTCACCTGATCGGTGTCACTGCGCGATAGCCACGGGAGCGGGTCTATTGCGGCATTCCGGGATGAATAGACCCGCTCCCGTGGCCATCGTGAACTGGGTGGTGCGGCCCTGAGTCGCTGGCCGAGCCTGCGCCCGCTAGGAGAGAGCTTCGCGCATCGCAGCGATGTGCGCAGGGGTCGAACCGCAGCACGCACCGATGACCGTGAAGCCGAGGTCGCGCATCTCGATGGCGTAGCCCGCCATCTCCTCGGGCGTGCCGTCGAAGACGAAGGTGTCGCCCTGGAGCTTGGGGAGCCCGGCATTGGACTGCACCATCAGCCGCACGCGCCCGGCACCGGCCTCGGCAAGCTGGGCCGCGATGATGCGCATCTCGTCGAGGCCGCGACCGCAGTTGGCGCCGACGACGTCGACGCCCATGTCGGAGATCGCCCGCACGGCCATTGCGGGGGAGACACCCATCATCGTGCGGAGATTGGTGTCGAAACTCAGCGTGGCGAAGACGGGCAGACCCGGCGCCTCCTTGCGTGCGGCGGTGACTGCGGCCTCCACCTCGGATAGGTCGCTCATCGTCTCGATGAGAATGCCGTCTACGCCGCCGGCGACGAGCCCGCGCACCTGCTCCGCGAAGAGCTCCGCCGCCGAGTCGATGGTGAGTTCGCCCATCGGCTCCATGAGCTCGCCCGAGGGGCCGATGTCGCCGAGCACGAAGGTGCCGGGGTGGCGATCGGCCACGCGACGCGCGAGCTCGGCCGCGGCCTGGTTGAGCTCTTCGACGCGGTCCTCGAGTCCGTGCATCTGCAGTCGCGCGCGCGTGCCGCCGAAGGTGTTGGTCGTCAGCAGTCGTGAGCCCGAGGAGGCGTAGCCCTCAAGCACGCCCTCGACGATGTCGACACGCTCGACGTTCCACAGCTCGGGAGCTCCACCCTCGTTATTGCCGAGGTCCTGCAGCATCGTGCCCATGGCACCGTCGCCGAGCAGAGGTCCGTCATCAAGGGCATCGAGGAGTGCGCTCATGGCGGTATCCCATCACAGCCCGATGGATCACCGCTCTTGACAGGCCGTGACTCGGATCACGTCACAGAGGGATGTTGCCGTGGGCGCCGCGCACACCGGGTGTGTCGAGCAGTGCGCGCGCAACCGTGGTGCGGGTCCGATCCGGCTCAAGCACCTCATCCACCACACCCATCTCAATGGCTCGGGTGAGACCGCCGGAGATGATGTCGTGCTCGGCGGCCAGCTCGAGCTCGAGTTGTGCGCGGGCCTCCTCGTCTGTGGCCTCGGCGAGACGGCGGCGGTGGAGCACGCGCACCGCGGCGACCGAGCCCATGACCGCCACCTCGGCACCGGGCCAGGCGTAGACGCGGGTGGCGCCCAGTGAGGCGGAGTTCATGGCGACGAAGGCGCCGCCGTAGGCCTTGCGGGTGACGACCGTAACCCGCGGGACCACGCATTCGGCGAAGGCGTGGAGGAGCTTGGCTCCGCGGCGTACGACGCCGTCCCACTCCTGGCCGACGCCCGGGAGATAGCCCGGCACGTCGACGAGTACGACCAGGGGCACGGCGAAGGCATCGCACATGCGCACGAAGCGCGCCGCCTTCTCCGCGCTGGTGGAGTCCAGGCACCCGCCGAGACGCAGCGGATTGTTGGCCACCACGCCCACGGTGCGTCCGCCGAGCCGACCGAGGGCGACGACGACATTGGGTGCCCAGCGGGCGTGGAGCTCGATCATGGAGCCTTCGTCGAGGAAGCGCTCGACCAGTGGGTGCACGTCGTAGGCGCGCTTGGAGGACTCCGGGAGCAGGTCGCCCAGGTCGGGATCGTCGATCGATGCCATGTCGAGTGATCCCTGGCGCCCGAGGAGATGGGCGAGGCGGCGCCCCTCCTCCAACGCGTCAGCCTCGGTGTCCGCGACGAGGTGCACGACACCGCTGCGCCGGCCATGCGGGTCAGGCCCGCCGAGACGCTCCATGTCGACCTGCTCACCGGTGACGGAGCGGATCACCTCGGGTCCCGTGACGAAGATGCGTCCCTCGGGACCGAGGATGACGATGTCGGTGAGAGCGGGGCCGTACGCCGCGCCGCCCGCGGCCGGGCCGAGCACGATGGAGATCTGCGGCACCTTGCCGGAGATGCGGGTCATCGCGGCGAACACGCGGCCGACGCCATCGAGGCTCGCGACACCCTCGCGCAGGCGGGCACCTCCGGAGTGCCAGATGCCCACGACGGGGCAGGAGTCGGCGAAGGCCCGGTCGTACGCCGTGATGATCGCGCGGCAGCCGTCATTGCCCATGGCCCCGCCCTGCACGGTGGGATCGGTGGCGAACGCCACGACCTCGGCACCGTGGACCGAACCGACTCCCACCAGGACACCGCGATCGTCCTCGGGCGTGATGGCACGGAAGGTGCCCGGATCGAAGAACGCCTCGAGGCGCACGCGCGGTGAGCGCGGATCCAGTGCGTCCGACGCGTCGGCCATCACGCGGTCCGGAAGGCAATGGCGACGTCGTGGCCGCCGAAGCCGAAGGAGTTGTTGAGGGCCAGTAGGTCACCGCTCGGAAGGGCTCGAGGTGCGCCGTGCACGACGTCGAGATCGATCTCCGGGTCCTGATGGTGCAGGTTGAGCGTGGCGGGCACGAGGCGGTGGTGCAGGGCGAGGATGGTGTAGATGCCTTCGACGGCTCCGGCCGCTCCGAGCATGTGGCCCGTCATCGACTTGGTGCCGGTGACGAGCGGCTGAACGCCTCCGAGTGCGCCGCGGATCGCCACGGCCTCCGCGACGTCTCCCTGGGGTGTGGACGTCGCGTGCGCGTTGATGTGGGCGACGTCGTCGGGGGAGGCGTCGGCATCGGCAAGCGCTGCGCGAATCGCTCGAGCCGCGCCGCGGCCCTCGGGATCGGGCTGAGCGATGTGGTGGGCGTCGGCCGTCAGGCCGGCACCTACGACGTAGGCGTAGATGCGGGCGCCTCGGGCACGGGCGTGCTCTTCGGACTCGAGGACGAGGGCACCTGCGCCTTCACCCATGACGAAGCCGTCGCGGTCGACGTCGTAGGGGCGTGATGCGCCCTGGGGATCGTCATTGCGCGTGGAGAGCGCGCGCATCGCGGCGAATCCGGCCATGGTGAGCTGGTGGATGGGGGATTCGGTGCCTCCGGCGATCACGACGTCGGCGCGGCCGTCCTCGATCATCCGCGCACCGACGGCGATGGCCTCCGCGCCTGATGCGCATGCACTCACCGGCGTGTGG
>JBEGMG010000093.1:0-10322 GCA_041183165.1 Actinomycetota bacterium
CAGAGGTACGCCGGCGGTTACATGACGCTCGGTGGATTCCCCACCTTCCTCGGCGCCCCGATAGCGCTCAACACCGAGGACCTGCGGGCAGGCAACGTCGATGTGGCACTGGTCGGCATGACCATAGAGGACAACCCCATCCCCGGCGCGAGATTCGCAGCCAACTCGATGCGCACTCTTTTCGACTTTATGGGCTTCCCCCCCGGCGGCACCGACCAGTACCTCGGCGTCGACTGGGGCACCCTGCAGCTCGCGGACTACGGCAACATCGCGAGCTACGCCAACCAGAATGAGAGGTCTCTGGAGGAGATCCACAAGGTGATCTCCGAGATCATCGCGGCAGATTCGATTCCGATCGGCGTCGGCGGGACCCACCTGCAGTCCTACAGCTTCCTCACCGCCCTGGCGCGCAAGTACGGCCCGGGCAATGTCGTCATCCTCCATATCGACGCCCACTACGACACCTACCTCGCCGATATGGGGCGCATGGTCCACAACGGATCCTTCCTGCGGGTCGCCATCGAGAAGGGGATCCTCAAAGGCCCCGACCTGATCCAGGTGGGCTTGCGCGGCCAGGGACCTAGCGAGAAGGACTACCAGTGGATGCGCGAGAACGGCCTGCGCTCCCACTTCCAGGCCGAGGCCGACACGCTCGGCTGGGACGTCGTACTGCGCCGGATTCTCGAGGACATCAAGGGACGGCACGTCTACCTCTCGTTCGACGTCGACGGAGTGAGCCCGGCCTACGCGCCGGGAGTCACCACGCAGGATCCCGACGGAATGACCGCCTCCCAAGCTCTCCAACTGGTCCGGGCCATTGCGATCGGCAGCGACCTCGTCGCCGCGGACTTCATCGAGTACACGCCACTCCTCGACGACCGGCACATGACGACCGGAGTGCTCATCGACCGCCTCATCCGATCCCTGCTCGCCGGCATCGCGGCCAAGCGCCAAGGGATCACCGACCCGCTCTACGTCGATCCGCGACGCCTGGACTACCGCGCACCCTGAAGATCAGTTACGCCCGACCCAGGGTGTCGCTGATGACGGCGACGACGCGCCACGCACCCGCGGTCCGCACCAGGCTGAAGACGTCCACCGCGTCTACGCTGCGATCCGCGAAGTTCATGGTGAAGGGCTGGTGCACCACGGCGACGTCACCATAGATCTGCGTCGTCCCATCCCCGGGAGTTTCCGAGTAGCCCTGCGCCCCCAGGTCGTTGCGCATCTGGGACTCGGCGTACTCACGCAGGCCCATGACCGAGATCTGCGGATCCTCCGGGAACACACGCAGCGCCAGGATCGCCTCCGGGGTGAAGGCGGAGTCGAAGAGCGCCCAGTCAGGCTCGGATCCGGGCTCGAACTCGAGCGCGTCGTAGGCGCACTCGACCACGGCCGCGACGGCCTCCTCGTCAGTCACCCGCTGATCCGATGGTCGTCACCTCGACGCCCACCTGGCGAGTGAGTGCTTCGATATCGGCGACAGCGGCCATCGCCTGCGGGTCATCGCGGAGATGGGCGTCGAAGTGTGCCGCGATGACCCCCTGCCAGGCGAGCTTCGCCTCGGCCCCCGGCACGAGCGCCTCCATCGGCTGAACGCACTGCGCGATCAGCGACCAGTTGCCCGGGCCGTCGGGGAAGATGCGCCCCACACGCGCGACGAACTCTCCCATCCACGCCTGGCCCAACTCGATGTCGTCGACGAAGTGGTTGTGATCAGCCCGTGCCATGGCGACCACCTGCTTGCGCGTGGCTGGCACCTCCTTGAGTAGCGTCAACTGGCCATAGAGGGGCAGCAGTGAGTCACGGTCGCCGGCCAGTATGAGCGTGGCGGGGTCGGACTTCCACGGAGCCCGGATCCGAGAGTTGTAAAGGGAGCCACCGGACATGACCATGCCGTCGTCGTTAGCCGGGCACATGGCGGCGATGGCAGCGACTCGGCCATCCGAGGTCGGCGCCACAAGCGAGGAATAGCCCCCGAAACTCGCCCCTGTCACTCCTACACCACCGTCGCGCACCGGCAGCCGCTCGACGGCCGTGGTGATGAGGAACGCGATATCGCCGATGCGGGCGATGGCGCTCGCCTCCGCGTGATCCACGAGGTCCTCGCGTCGCCCCACCGGCTCGAGGGAAGTGAGCAGTGCATCGACGTCATCCCAGGTGCTGCCGATGACATCGGGGGATACGACGATGTAGCCGCGACTCGCGAGGTGCGTGGCGATGAAGGTGGATTCACGCCGGAAGCCGGCCCAGCCGTGGATGAGCAGCACGAGCGGGGCAGGGGCATCGAGATCGCGCATCCGCGCATCGCGCACGGCCGATTGAGAGCACATCTCCTCCGGAGACGCGGCACCGTCAGCGGCCCAAACCGGAGGGAAGACATCCCGGGTCGCGGGATCCAGATCCTGTCCCGCATAGTCGTCAGTGGCCGGGTACCAGATCTCCACAGGCAACGTGCGATTGCGAGCGTCATCGTGCCACTCCTCGGAGCGCACGCCGACCGGGAATCCCCCGCGCGCAAAGGGATCGTAGGAGGTCATGCGGACACCACCTCCTGGTCGGACGCGCGGCCAAGGTCGGCGTACACCGCAGGATCACGCTGCTTGAGCCAGAGCGCCCGGAGGACGCCCGCGAGCAGCGCGACGAAGACGACGCCGACGAGCGCGGAGTTCACGAGTGCTCCGCGGGTGGTGAAGATGTCGAGTTGGGTGATGATGAGGAACGTCACCAGCAGCAGAGCCAAGCCCGCGGCGGTGGGCGCAACGATGACCCGCCACACCGACATGCCGCGTCGATCACGGGAGAAGTAGGCCACGATCGCCGCCGCGGCCAGGCACTCCATCACGGGGATCGCTACCACGGCCGGCGTGGAGCCCAGGACGTACAGATCCAGATAGGGATCAGCGCCTGCGAGCGCGAAGGCGAGGACGACGATGAGCGTGAACGTCGTGTGCGTAAGGCTCGCGAACATCGGTGAACCGAACTTGGGCGAGATCGACGCGAACCTGCGCGGGATCGCGCGGTCTCGACCCAGGGCAAAGAGGTAGCGCGTCGTCGCGTTGTGGAAGGCCAGGATCGAGGCGAACCAGCTCGTGACCACAAGGACGCCGAGCAGTGCGACCGCCCACAGGCCGAGGAAGCCATCAGCAGCGGCGAAGAACATGCCGACAGGGTCCGATGCCGCGATCTCGACGGCCCCGGCATTGCCGAAGGCCTGGATGACGGCCCAGCTCACGAAAGCGTAGAAGGCGACGAGCACGATGATCGCGCCGTAGGTCGCGCGCGGGATCGAGCGCTCGGGTGATCGCACCTCCTCGACGTAGAGCACGGTCGCCTCGAAGCCCGCGAAGGCCGAGATGACGACGGCGAGCAGGACGCCAGGATTGACCCCGAAGACCTCGGCCGGGCTGAACGCCGCGAGCGAGAGCCCCTCGGCGCCCCCGGAGATCACGATGACGGCTCCGATGATGAGAAGAATCGCCACCTCGCACACCATGACGACACCAAGGACGCGCGCATTGAGCTCGACGCGAAGCACCCCGAGGAGCCCCATGAGCAACGTGGCGATGAGGGCCCACAGGACCCAGGGTGTCTCGACGAGGAAGAACTCCAGGAAGACACTCTGAGCGAGAATCGCGAAGATGCCGACGGCTCCGGTCGCTGCAACCGCGTAGGCCACCGTAGCGACGAATGCCGTCCCGAGCCCCATGGTCCGTCCCAGGCCTTCGGAGACGTAGACGTAAAGCCCGCCTGCTCGACGCACGTGCTTGGCCATCGCAACGTAGCCCACGGCGAAGACCAGAAGGATCACTCCGACGACGAGGAACATCCCACTCACACCGATGCCGCCTCGACCGATGGCCAGCGGGATCGCACCGACGGCGAAGCCGAGCGGCGCGGCGGCAGCAACGACGAAGAAGACGATGTGGCGAGCGCCGATCGCATTGCGGCGCAGGTGCTTATCCCCCGAGTCGACTTGAGCAGACATCAGCGACTCCCTCTTCCGTGGTGCCAAATCGCTTTGGCATTGGTGGGCCGAGTGTGGCCCCCGCTCCACGCGCTGTCAAGGAACTTCGCCAAAGTCGCTAGCCTCGGTCCGTGGTCGCACGAGTGACGGTTGCCGATGTCGCCCAGGCGGCGGGGGTGTCGATCACGACCGTGTCGCACTCACTCAGCGGCAAGGGCCGGGTCGATCCGGCGACGCGCAAGCGGGTCAGGGAGGTCGCGGCCGAGCTCGGGTACGTGCCCAGCCGTGCCGCGCGCAATCTCGCTCTCGGTCGTTCGGACACCATCGGCCTCCTGCTCCCCCAGTTGCCCACCATGTCACTCGAGGACCTGCTTGGCTTCGATTACTACGGACGCGTTGCGGTCGCGGCGAGCCAGGCGGCACTTCACCATGGACGAGCACTGCTAGTGCTCCCCGGCGTGCAGTCTGCTTCGCAACTGGCGTCCTTCGGTCTCGACGGTCTCATTGTCATCGATCCGATCGTGGACGATCCGCGACTGGCACTGCTCGACGGACTCGCCACGCGCACGGTCCTGATGGGTCAGGATCCGCGAGGTGCCTTCGGTCCTGCCGTGACGATCGACACCGCGGGGAGCACCCGCGCACTGCTGGACCACTGCTGGGAGCGCGGCGCGCGGACAATCGGGATGATCAATTCCGATCTCCCGTGGTCGGCGACGGACACCGCACGTGATTCCTACACAGCGTGGTGCGCAGAGCGCGGGGTCGAGCCCCATCTGGCGATCGCGCCGGCTACCTCGGTGCAGAGCAGGCCCGAACTCGCCCAGGTCGCCAAGCAGACAGCCATAGACATGCTCCGTGGCTCCGATCGACCGGACGCCATCATCGGCATGCTGGAGGACTTCGGTCGCGGGGTCGTGCTTGCGGCGCGTGAAGTGGGAATTGACGTGCCGGGAGACCTGCTGGTCGCTCAGGACATCGACGACGCGGTCGCCTCAGCAGGCGGCATCACCGCGCTCGATCTCAATGTCCACACCCAACTCGACATCGCCCTCGAGATGCTCATCTCCGAAGAGCCCCCTCCCGTCGAGGAGACCAGGCTCGTGTCAGCGACGCTGGTGCCGCGCGAGTCCACCCGCGGTCTGGCCCGCTAACTACCCATACTTGCCGCGTGAAGGGGAAGCAGCCGCGCGGCGTGCTCACGCTCGCCATGGTCGAGATGTGGGAGCGCTTCTCCTTTTACGGCATGGTCGCGATCCTCGTCCTCTACCTCATTCGGCCGGAGGACGGCCCGTTCCCACCGGGCCCGGGGCAGGGCTTCAGTGAGGGTGACGCCGCTGCGCTCTTCGGCGTCTACTCCGCGCTGGTGCTGGGCGCGCCCCTCATCGGCGGCTGGATCGGCGACCGCCTGATCGGCCCGCGCCGCGCACTCGTCATCGGCGGAGTCCTCATCGCGACGGGCCACTTCGTCCTGCTCATCCCCGGCCCCCCGATCTTCTGGGTTGGGCTGCTCGTCATCGCGGCGGGAACCGGACTGCTCAAGCCCAATATCTCAACGGTGCTGGGCCTGCTCTACGCCGACGGCGATCCTCGTCGGGACAGCGGTTTCTCGCTCTTCTATCTCGGCATCAATGTCGGGGCCTTCACAGCGCCACTCATCTGCGGATGGCTCGCAACTGCGTACTCCTGGCGTCTCGCCTTCGCCGTCGCCGGCGTGGGCATGCTCATTGGCCTAGCCCAGTACGCCGTGGGTCGCCGTCGACTGGGGACCGCCGGGATCGCTGTCCCCCGCCCTGCCACGCCGCACGAGCGCGCTCGCGCCCTGATCGTCGCGACACTCGGACTCGCAGCCGTGGCTGTGCTCTTCTTCGTCACCATCACCCTGGCTGGCTTCACCGCGGGCACCGTCTCCGCCTCGGTCACTCTCGTCATCGTGATCGTGGCCATCCTTGCGTTCATGTCGCTGCTGCGCCGCACTCCGCGCGGCAGTCTGGAACACCGCCACATGATGGCCTTCCTCCTGCTCTTCCTCGCAAGCGTGATCTATTTCGCTCTGTCATCGCAGGCGGGCTCCACCATCACCGAGTTCACCCAGGACTGGGTGCAGCGCGACATCGGTAGCTTCACCATCCCCACCAGTTGGCTGCTCTCGCTCAACCCCGTACTGGTCGTGATCTTCGCCCCGCTCTTCGCGGTGCTGTGGACGCGCCTGGCCAATCGCGCTCCGACGACCCCCACCAAGGCGGCCCTTGCGATCATCGGGATCGGCCTGAGCTTCCTCATCATCGCGATCCCGGGCTTCGCGGCTCAGCAGGGCAACACCTCGAGCGTCGCCTGGGTTCTCGCCACATTCCTTGTGCTCACCTGGGCCGAGCTGCTCATCGTCCCCATCGCACTCTCGACCACGACCGAACTCGCCCCGGTGGGACTCACCGGTCAGCTCCTGGGCCTGTGGTACCTCGCCGCAGCCGCCGGTGGAGCACTCGGCGGGCAGTTCGCCCGACTGGTGGAGTCGCTCGGCTTCGGCGGTTACTTCCTCACCGCCGGCCTCATCGTTGTCGTCATGGGCATCGGCTTCCTTGCCCTTCGCTCGCGGTGGTCGACTCTGCTCGCACCCATCCGCTGATCGGCAACAGCGACGATGCATGACCGGACATGCCCACCTGCTGACCGCTTGAGGCATCGACGCTTCGCACACCCACACTTAGCCTGACCCAATGCTCAACGCCGTCCGCGCTCCCCTTCGACGTAGATGGGGTGTGATCCTCCTGTGCGCGGTGGCACTTGCACTGCTCGCAGTGCCCACCGTGGCCCGCAACACGCTCGGGATCGGCATCACAACGGTGCTCACGGGGAGCATGCGACCCGCCATCGATCCCGGAGATCTCGTGGTCACGCAGAGGACCGCAGCCTCCACGGTAGGCATCGGCGACGTGATCGTGGCGCAGGCGGGCACCATGGCCTTCGCCCACCGAGTCGTGGAAGTCCGACCGCTCAGCGGCCTCACGAGATTCACCACCAGGGGAGACGCCAACCCCGCCATCGACATCGATCCCGTCATGGTCTCCCCCCAGCAGGGCGTGGAGAAGGTGATCTGGCGAGTACCCGCTGTCGGAGCACCGCTGGCCTTCCTCGCCTCCCCAGAAGCACAGCGACTCGGCCTGTCGCTTCTCGTCGCCGCGAACCTCATCGCGCTGGCCCTCTTCGCCACTCGCCGACGCACTGCGCCGGAACCCATCGATGCGCAGCCGGCCCGTGGGGGCGTCACCTGAGACGTCGCACGCATCTCACCACTACGGACGATGAGTCCGCCAAACCATTGGAGAACCAGTGTCAGCACCCGCAGTTGCGCGCTCGCTCGGCCCCACCATCGGCAAGATCAGCATCCTGACCCTTGCCGGAGTCGGGGGACTCGCTCTTGTCACGTCGAGCGTGTTCGCCACGCTCTCGGCCCAGGCCTATAACACCAGTCCGACTTCGGTGACCGCAGGCACCCTGAGCCTCATCCAGGCAGATAACGGCAGCGGCTTCACCACCCTCATCGATAAGATGGCACCAGGAGATGTGTCCTACCGATACGTGAAGTACACCAACAACGGTAATCTCGACGCCCAGGACCTGCGCCTGTCACTCGCGGATTCGGTCGGAAGCGTCCTCACGACCGATGCCACGCGTGGTCTCAGCGTCACCGTGACGCAGTGCAGCGTCGCATGGACTCCCGCTACGGGCGCTTGCGGTGGCACGACCACCGCGATGGGCACCACGTCCGCCTCAACGCTGAAAGCCACCCCGATGTCCCTAGCGGTGGTTCCCACGCTTCCGGCGGGGTCCAACATCCTGGCGGGCCAGGAGGTCCACCTGCGCTTCGCCATCGCACTGCCGGATAGCACAGAGACGACCGTCAACGGTGTGCTCCCGGCAAACACGGTGCAGGGCAAGAGCGCGGCTCTCACATGGACGCTGACCGCGACCATGCGCGACGCCCGCACGACGACCTCCTAGGGGCAATCGGCATCGCCATGAAGGTCCGCTTACATCACATCGCACGACGCTTGGCTGCCGGGGCGGTGGCGACGATCATCGTCGTCACCGCGCACGGCAGTGCGCAGGGTGCCGGGCTCAACGCCAGTTCGTCCAACTTCCTGCAATTGACCGTCGTGACGGCGACGTACCGGCTGTCCGCAGTGCTCCCCGCCCAGGTAGCGACCAATGCCATCGGCCCACTCAACGTGACACTCAACACGGCCAACTCCTGGGGTCAGCTCTTCTACGTGCAGAACATCGGCGACTTGGACGTTTCGACCTTCACCCTGAGCCACACCGGGCCCTACGGCAATGGCGCAAATCGCGTTGACATTGCTTACTGCGCAGGTGGCACGGCAAATGGCGCTTTCCTCTCGATCGGAGTCTGCGCTGGAGGTGCTTCCCTCACGACGGCCGTGCAGGGAAAGGGCACCGCTGTCATCTCAGTGACCATCCCCTCCGGGACAGCACGGGCCTTCCAAGCGACCACCCGCGTGCGCGGTAACGGCCAGGACACGACCGACACCATCAGCGTCGAGGTGTCGACGTCCGGCGTCATCCGTCGCGGCACTGTGTCGTCCTAGAGCACCGTTCTCCTCGCACGTCACAACGCCTCACGTGATTGACTGAACGGTGCTCACTGGATGACACATGTGCTCACCCTGCGCCGCGACAATGATGGCGAGGCATTCGACGAGCCAAAGGGGTTGGAATGAAGTCCACGTATCTGAAGGCCGCAATAGCACCCGCCACCGTGGCTATTGCTCTTGCTCTGTTGGCTCCGACGCAAGCGGCTCAGGCAAGTCAACCCGGTCAGGAGACCCAGCCCCGCGCGTCGAGCTACTCCTGGTCCTGGAGCGATGGCGCCGGAGGCACCCGGCGCACCTTTTCCCAGAGTCAATACGGCACGGCATCGCGACTTCCCAAGCTGGTGGTGGAGGCCGACTGCGCTGCCGGGGCTCGCGTGGGAGACCGGGTCAAGTTGCAATGGCGGGACCCCACGGGCCGCTACCGGACCGAGGACACCGCCTACGTAAGCAACTGCTACGGCCGATACAAGCTCGCGTTCTACCCCTATACCTCCTCGGGGGCATGGGCCCGCGGCACCTACAAGTACCGCCTGATCGTGCCTGGCGGTGGCGGTTACAAGTACTTCGAGATCACCTACACGAAGCGCTAGAGCAGGCCCCTCGCCTCCGGCTGTGGAGCGGGAGGATGAGCAGGACGATGCGCTCCCCCCTTCACCCTTGAAGACCCCGCGAATCGCGGACGTCTAGCAATGTCTCTCACAGGAAACTCACAAGGAAGAGCAGAGCCGAGAACAAGCGAGTCTTTGGCGGTCATTTGCGGGATGGACGGTCATGGATGGTCATGGATGGTCATTGATCGTCGTAGGCCTTCACCTATTGCTCGAAAGAGGACAGCATGAGTGATCTCGCACGGCGACACCATCGCCTGCACCACCGCCCCACCGCACTGGAGGATTTCCATGGACCAGACCGCAACTGACCTGCCGACAACACCCGCCCGCGACTTTCCGATCGAGACGCCACGTCATGACACGTGCCTGACCCTTGACGTGACCAGCTTCTTGCTCGGTCGGGTGAGCATGGATGAGGTGTGCCAGTTCTGCGTCCTCACCGCTCTTGCCCCCCTGCATCCCTGGCAGATGTCGGTCTACGTGGTCGGGAGCGACAGTCTCTTCCGCCTGGTTGGCTCATTCGGCAAGGGCGCCGGCCTGGATGCCCTCCACGAGTACTCGATCCTGGATGACCCCCATGTCGGGGCCGAACTCCGCGGAGGTCGGCCGCTTGCCACCTTCCCCCTCGTCGGGATGCGGCCCGAGCAGCACCTCAACATCTCCGATCTCCAGGATGGCCCGCAAGTCCTGTGGCCGCTTTCCACCTCTCATGGCCTGGTCGGCGTACTGCATGTCCGCTTCTCAGGGGTCCCGGATGCTTACTCCGTATCCCGGGATCTCGCGGCCGTCGCGGGGCCGATTGCGCTCGCGCTCGACCTGGGAGCTGGCCGGGATCAGGCGGCACTCTCACCCAGTCCTAACGGCTACTCCCATAGTGGAGCCATCACGACGGTGGATGCTTCGCTGGTGCATCCATCACTGATGGGGCCGGTCGCTCCTGGCGCCACACTTCCGCGCGCACTATCTGTGGTGAAGTGGGGCGACACCGACTCCGGTCCCACGACGCACCTCGAGGCACCTGCTGTTGGGGATCTCACCGCTCGCCAACTGCGCGTGCTGTCCCTGATGGCCAAGGGGATGACCAACGGTCAGATCGCCCGGGTTCTGGCCTTCAGCGAGTCCACTGTGCGC
>JBEGMG010000094.1:0-4573 GCA_041183165.1 Actinomycetota bacterium
ACTACGCGTACGAGAGCGTCGCCGGCACCTCGATCGCTGCTGGCGCAGTTCCTGCCCCCGGCGCGCTTGCGCTCCTGGGCCTCGCTGGCCTGGCCAGCCGTCGTCGTCGCTGATCGCAGCGACCCGACCAACCAACCTGGTTGATCACGCACGGGCGGCCTTCGGGCCGCCCGTGTTCGTTTGGCGGATGACCCGCGCGTGATCGTTAGGATCCGGGCATGACGACGCGCGCAGCAGATCGGCTGCTCATCGTGGGTTGGGATGCGGCCGACTGGCAAGTGATCGATCCACTGATCAAGCAGGGGCGCATGCCTGTGCTCGCGGGCCTGATCACGCGCGGGATCCGTTCGGATCTGTCCACGCTTGAGCCCAAGCTGAGCCCTCTGCTCTGGACGACGATCGCCACCGGGCGCACGCCCGATCGCCACGGCATCGCGAACTTCGTCGAGCCCAAGCCTGATGGCAGCGGGCTGCGCGTGGCGACCAGCACGAGCCGGAAGGTCAAGGCGCTCTGGAACATCGCTTCGCAGTCGGGCCTTCGCTCGCAGGTCACCGGGTGGTACGCCAGCCACCCCGCCGAGCCCATCCACGGCAGCGTGACCAGCAACCTGCTGATGGAGGGTGATCCGGGTGACGGGGGAGCGTGGCCGTTGACACCGGGAACCGTGCACCCTGAAACCCTGGCTGATCGCATTGCTGCATCGCGGGTCGGTCGCGCGGCCATGCGTGCCGATGGTCTTGGCACGCTCCTGCCGAACCTGCCTGCCGGGCTCGTTGGCGATCCGCGCGTTGACACCCTCTGCAAGTTGATGGCCGTGGCCGCCAGCGTGGAGCGCGCGGCGCTGACGGCGATGGAGCATGCACCTTGGGATCTGGCGATGGTGTTCTTCGAGTCGATCGACACGGTGGGGCACCACTTCATGCAGTACCGCCCTCCGCGCATGAAGCACGCGACGGACGCCGACGTTCGCGCGTTCGGCGGCGTGATGGACGCGGTCTACGCATGGCACGATGCTGCGCTCGGACGGTTGCTCGAGCGTGCCGGGCCGGGGACCACCGTGATCCTGGTCAGCGACCATGGGTTTCACAGCGGATCCGGGCGGCCGTACCTGAACGACCTGCCACCTGAGCGGCGCATGGAGAAGGAATCGAGCTGGCACCGTTCGACGGGGATCCTGGTTGCGGCGGGGCCGGGCATTCGGCCGGGCGCCGTGGTCGCGGCGGCGAACATCGTGGACGTGGCGCCGACGGCGTTGGCCTTGCTTGGACTTCCTGCGGCATCGGACTTTGCCGGGCGCGCGCTTGCTGAGGTGATTGAGCCGCCTGCGCCCGAGCGCATCGAGTCCTGGGAAGCGTTGCAGGGCGAGTCGGGCCAGCACCCCGCCGATGCCCGGCAGGATCCCTATGAAGCGGCCGACGCGATCCAGCAGTTGGTCGATCTGGGCTACATGGCGGCCCTGCCTGACGACGCGAAAGCGCAGGTCGATCTGGTCCGGCGCGAGAGCGCCTTCAACATCGGAGCGCACCTCATGTCTCGAGGCCTGGTGCGGTCGGCCCTGCAGCACTTCGAGCTGCTGGTCACGTCGCGGCCTGATGAATTGCGCTATCGATCCTGCTTGGCTTCCTGCCTGATTGGAGTTGGCGATGCACGGCGCGCCATCGAGGTGGTGCGCGGCACGCTGCAGCGCGATGGTGGCAACGCCGAGGCACGACTGATGCTGGCGCGGGCGCTGCTCGACGACGGTGATCGCGATGCGTCGATTCGAGAGGCGGATGCCGTGGCCCGTACGGTGCGCTCGCAGCCCGCGCTCCTTCCATCCCTTGCCGATGTGCTGCTCCGCCAGGGCAGGGCGAAGGAGTCGGCATCGCTCCAGCGCCGTGCGCATGAAGGCGATCGCACCGCGATCGCTCCAATGCTGGGAATCGCCCGGGCGTTGCTGTGTGACCTGCCGATCGAAGCCAAGGCCCGCGGTGAGCAGCTCGAGGCGGCCGCGCAGGCCGCGCTGGATGCCATGGAGCGCTCCAAGGCCGTGCCCGAGGGGCACATGCTGCTCGGTGCGGCACTGGCGTGGTACGGCGACCTGCCCCACGCACGGCAAAGCCTCGATCTGGCTCTGACGTTCGATCCCAAGCATGTCGGGGCGTTGCGGCTTCGTGCGGTGCTGGCCCTGCATGATGGCAAGGCCCTTGATGCTGAGGCACTGATGGCGCGCTCGCGCGCGGCACGCGTTGGCGCCGAGCTCGCGGAGCCCAAGCCGCTGCCTTTCGAGTGGGAAGCGTTGGCTGTCCACCTCGGCGTGGATCAGGCCTTGTTGCGGTAAAGCGACGGATCGACGGCCCGCACCATCGCGGAGCGGTCGAGGGGAAGGCCGATGAAGTCGGCGATGCGCTCGACCTGGGCCGAAGGTTCCGTGACGAAGCTGCGGTACGGCACTCGGAGGACTGCGAAGTTCATTCGCGAAGCCAGCCACTCGTGCACCTGGCGGAGCTGCTGCTCGTAGATCGCCTTCAACCGCTCCGGCGGGAGTGCCGCGCCGGCGCGGCCGCTGCGAGCAAGCATGGTCGACTGTGAGGCGAGGACCTCGTCGAGGTCGCGCTCCATGAAGACCACGCGGTACGGCCGGTCATCGGGGAGCTCAGGCAGCAGCATGTGGATGACCTTGACGACCTTGCCGGACGCGTCATCGAGCCACGCCTTGTCGGTTCGCAGAGCCTTGACCCGCTCGAACTCGTAGTAGCCGCGCGGGTTGTCGGCGTCGGCCGCGCGTTCGCCGTCGGTGACGGGATCAACGCCGCCGGCATGAATGGCCTGCATGGCGAGGCTAGTGCCTGATCGGGGAAGGCCACTGACGACGATCACGGGCTGCGGCATGGGGGCGTTGGCGGCACCCGCCGGTTCGGCGGGGCAGGAATCGGGGTGACAGGATTTGAACCTGCGGCCTCTTGCTCCCGAAGCAAGCGCTCTAGCCAAGCTGAGCTACACCCCGTCGTCGGGGCGGGGAGTATAGGGGCAGGGGCTCGAATCCGCCGGGGTCACGGGACTGCCGGGCTATCGGCACTGGGAGCGAGGTGTCGATGTTGACGAACCTGCCCAATTCCTCATCATTCGACTTGGACAACGGAAGAGTTGGTCTAGGTTTCCGGGCCGTGGGCTTCGTGGGAGAGGCGTGCTTTCCCGCAACCCCAGGCGTGGCATGGGCGCGCCCCATGCACTGATTCGTTCACGGGCTGGCCTTTGGCTGGCCGGATCCGGCGACGGCTGGGTCACAACATTTGGAGACTGGAGAGAAGATGAAGAACCTGAAGCTTGAACTGCACTTCGCGGCGACTGCCGCGCTGTGCCTTGCCGGTGCTGCCGCTGCGGATGTGGTCTACAGCGGTCCGGTGAACTTCGTGTGCGCCGTCGACATCGATGGCTGCTACATCAACGTGGAGACCGGTGTGTTCAGCAACGGCCCGGGATCGGGCGTTCCGGGTTGGGATGTCAATCCCTACTCGACCAGCGGTGGGATGAACTTCTTCAACTCCACCGGGGGCGGCCAGCTGCGGCAGACCGGCCAGACCACCGGCCCTGCGGGCAATCTCGCTGCCGGTACGGTGATCAGCAGCACGGGGTCCTACAACACGGGCACGGCCAATGTGTACGCGACCGCTTCTGCCGGTTGGCAGTACAGCGCGACCAACATGATCGGTTTCCGTTTCGTGTCGTCGGCCGGTACGACCCACTACGGCTGGATGCGCTTCCAGATGGGTGCGCAGGGCAGCGCAGGGACGGCGATGACGCGCACGCTGGTCGACTACGCATACGAGAGCATCCCGGGCACGTCGATCGTCGCCGGCAACACTGGCGGCCCGCCGCCGGCGTATGACCCGTGCGCAGCGACCAACCCGACGATCGCCAACGGTGCCAACAGCAAGCCGTACCGCGCCGATGCTGCGGACCTGTCGGTGTCCTGTGGAACGATCGACGGCGCGAACTACTACAAGTTCACCCCCGGCGACTCGGGCTCGTACACCTTCGAGAGCTGCGTGTCGGGCGCTGGCGTGCAGATGGCCGTGATGTCGGGCTGCGATGCATTCGCGAGCGAGCTCGCGTGCGGCGCTCCGGCGTGCGGTGGACTGGGTTCGTCCGCCACCGTGACCCTGACCGCCGGCGTGCCGGTGTACGTGGTGGCGGGTGGTTCTTCGTCGTCCAGCGGCCTGGCCACTTCCATGAGCGTCGCGGTGACGGCGCCGCCCATCGGAGCATGCGTGAACGCGACCGTCGCCGGTTACGGCGACAACGCGTTCGACACGGGCATCGGCAACAATGGCCCGCAGGTTGTGCAGAACAACTTGGCTGACACGACCACGGCGACGATTCAGAAGTCGCTGTGGTACGCCTTCACGCCGACGGCGACTGGCCAGTTCGCGATCAAGACCTGCGGTGCGAACGGCGACACGATGCTGGCGATCGGGACGACGTGCCCGGGTGCGGGCTCGCGTTTCAACACGATTGCCTACAACGATGATGCGCCGCTGTGCTCCAGCGGTGGCACGGGCAACCTTGCCAGCTTCATCGATGCCACCAACA
>JBEGMG010000095.1:0-10861 GCA_041183165.1 Actinomycetota bacterium
AGGGAAGGGGGCTGCCCTTCGCGCTTGTCGTGGACGGGTCCTTCGCCGGCCAGGTGACGGTCGGCGGCATCGCCCGCGGCTCGCTGCTCAGCGCCTACATCGGCTATTGGATCGACCAGCGCGCTGCGGGGCGCGGCATCATGCCCACCGCCGTGGCGATGGCCACCGATCACTGCTTCCGCGAAGTCGGGCTCCATCGCGTCGAGATCAACATCCGCCCCGAGAACGCAGCATCGCTGCGGGTGGTGCAGAAGCTGGGCTTCCGCGAAGAGGGTCTGCGCGAGCGCTATCTCCACATCGACGGGGACTGGCGAGACCACCTCACCTTCGCCCTGTGCGCGGATGATGTGCCCGAGGGTGTGCTCGGGCGGTGGCTGTCCTCCCGAGTCAGTCCCGGGGCCTAGCGCGACACGGGGACTGCCGAGCGGCGAGGTCCCCCATTCCGGGGGCCAGGACACCTAACGTTCACTGATGTGACGGGATTGATCTATGTGGCGATCGTCGCCCTGTGGGCCGCCGTCCTCATCCCGATGTGGCTCCGCCGCCATGACGACGACCAGGCGAAGCGCATCGAGCGTCACCGGGTCGCGATGGGCACTTTGGCCCGCATCGCGGATGACGCTGATGTCGCACAGGGAGTGGCCGCACGACGTCGTCGCATGATCGTGGCTGCCGCTGCCACCGTGGGCGCCCTGGCCACGACCGGCTGGGTCGCGGGACTCCTGCCCGGCGTCATCACCATCCTCCTGTGGCTCCCGCTGCTTGCCTTCCTTCCCGTTGCCGTGCTCGCCGAACGTCGTGCGGCGCGCCTGTCTGCGGAGCGCGCTCTCGATGAGCGGCGTCGCGTGCGGCGTGCGGAGAGATCCCACCGGTCCGATCAATCCGATCGAGATATCCCCGCGCACGCGCAGGTGGACGTGCCGACGACGCGCACACGCGTGTCGCCTCCCGCGTGGGACGAGGTCTTCGACCAGACCGCATGACGCGCAGCCCGCTGGTGTAGTGTCACGCCCTGTCCGAGGGCGACCTCGGCCGACGGGGCCTCGGCCCCCCGGGGCTGTAGCGCAGTCCGGTAGCGCACCTCGTTCGCATCGAGGGGGTCAGGGGTTCAAATCCCCTCAGCTCCACACACCGTCGAATGGCCCTGCGGGGCCCTCGTGCCCGAGGCGCTTCCTGGGAATTTCCGCAGCGGCGCCTGCCGCGCCGTGGCGATCACCGCGACTCCCGCCCGCCGCCGCCCTACCGTGTGGGTGCAAAGGAGGAGTCATGCCCGCAAAGTCCCTATCGGTCGCTGTGGTCGCAGCCGCGCTCATGGCCGGAGGCGTGCTCGCCGCTGTGCCGGCTCGCGCGGAGGGCCCTGTCGCGGCATGCCACTGGATCGATCGTGAGTTCTCTGCCACCTACACATGCGAGGAGCCGGTCGACGTCGTCGAGTCGCTCTCGATCGTCGAGTGCTGGAAGTACCCGGCACCGGCACGCACCTATGTGCGGCAGAAGACCGACGCGGGGTGGGTGGCCAACCCCCAGATCACCGTCAACGTACGTGGGAGCAAGGGGTGCTCCGATTCCTATCCCTACCGGACTGTCGTCACTGTCCCCGGCGCGTTGCTCGCTGAGATGACTCCCACCCGGCTGCGGCTGACGATGCCGCGAGGTGATGTCGTGCTGCCCGATGGGACCACCCGCACCATCGGCAAGACGGTGGTGACCTACGGCGCATGCCTCATGCCGGAGGACGCGGGCGACTGGTGCCCGGAGCGCTGAGGGATCAGACCCAGGTGGGCATCCACATTCGGTAGGTCCACTGGTCGTAGGGAAGGACCTCCCCCGTCCAGATCGGGTAGAACCACCACGCGGCGATCACGATCAGGACGAGGATGCTTGCTGCCACCCAGGTGCCCGTGCGGCGGCGGTCGCGACTCGCGTTGGGCCCGCCGATGAGGGCTCCGATCATCATGGCCAGAGCCATCGCGATGTAGGGCAGGAAGACGACGGAGTAGAACGAGAAGATGGTCCGGTCGAGGTAGAGCAGCCACGGCACCCAGCCCGCGAGCACCGCGAGGAGGATCGCTCCGGCACGCCAATCCCTACGCGTGATCCAGCGCCAGACGAGGTAGAGCAGTGCGATGGAGCCGATCCACCAGATGAGCGGATTGCCGATTGCGAGGACTTCTGCGGCGCAGGAGTCGGCGGTGCATCCGGACTCGCCGTTCTGCAGGCTCGACCAGTAGAACGACGTCGGCCTGGTCTGCACGAACCAACTCAGCGGGTTCGACTGGTAGGAGTGATCGCCTGTCAGTCCCACATGGAACTGCCATGCCTCCGCGTGGTAGTGCCACAGCGATCTCAGTGCTGCCGGGATGACCGAGGGGGTGCCGTCCGCCCACTGCCGACCCCACCCCCCGTCGGTGAGGAGCCACCCCGACCATGTGGCGACGTAGGTCACACCGGCCGTGCCGACCATGGCGATGAAGGCGATGGGGGCGCTGCGCAGCAGGGTGACGGTCCACGGCCGCGCGACGCCGAGTCGCCTGCGCAGGGAGACGTCCCAGAAGACAGTGAGCAGTCCGAAGGCCGCGAGGTACCACAACCCGGACCACTTGACCGCAATGGCGAGTCCGAGCGCGAGGCCGGCGGCCCAGCGCCACGGGCGGGCGCCGAGCGCGGGACCCCATGGGCCTTCGGGCCCGGGTGGATGGGCGGTGAGTCTTCGTCGCACGTGATCGCGGTCGAGGAGCAGGCAGCCGAAGGCTGCGAGCACAGTGAAAGACAGCACCATGTCGAGAACTGCGGTGCGGCTCGTCACGAGGTGCATCCCGTCGAGGGCGACGAGCAGTCCTGTCACGGTGCCGATGAGGTTGGACCGTGTCAGTCTGCGTGCGATGCGCGCAGCCATGAGGATCGACAGGGTGCCCAGCACAGCGACGGCGAAGCGCCACCCGAAGGGTGTGACGCCGAAGAGCCACTCGCCTCCAGCGATCACCCACTTGCCGAAGGGTGGGTGCACGACGAAGGACGGGTCGTCCTTGAAGACCTCGATCGTCCGCCAATTGCCATCCGAGGCGAGGATCAGCTCGTTGGCGCTGTCGTCGAACTGCTGCTCGTGGCCGTAGCGCAGGAGAGCGAGCGCGTCTTTCGCGTAGTAGACCTCGTCGAAGGCGAAGGCGTCGGGTCGGCCGAGGTTGACGAATCGCAGGAGCCCACCGACGACCATCGCCGCGACGGGGCCCGCCCAGCCGAGCCAGCCGCCCGCGGGGAGCGGCGGGAAGAGGCTCGCGGCCGTGGTGGCAACGAAGTCGCTACCGCTGCCCGGCGGAGAGCTCTCCGCGACGGGAGCGATTGGCGTTGCCACCGCCCCATGTTAGGCACGCCTCAGGGCGGAGTCGTAGGGACTGCGAGGATGGTCGTGTGACCGGGCCCGCCATCCTCATGATCGCGGCCACCCCCCTCGGCAACGTCGGCGACGCGAGCGCGCGCCTGAGGGACGCCCTGGCATCGGTGGACGTCATCGCAGCCGAGGACACGCGCCGGTTGCATCGCCTCGCTCGTGACCTCGGCGTGACCGTCTCGGCAGAGGTCATTTCCCTTCACGACTCCGTGGAGGCGGGACGAGTCAAGAAGCTCGTCGAGCGCCTCCAGCACGGTGAGCGTGTCCTGGTCGTGAGCGATGCGGGGATGCCCCTGGTGAGCGACCCCGGCTATCGCCTGGTGCGCGCGTGCCTGGACGCGGGTATCGAGGTCACGGTGCTGCCGGGGCCGAGTGCCGTGCTCGCCGCGCTCGCCGTATCAGGACTCCCGGTGGACCGCTTCTGCTTCGAAGGCTTCCTGCCGCGCAAGCCGGGGGAGCGGCGCCGACGTATCGCCGAACTCGTCGATGAGCGTCGCACGATGATCTTCTTCGAAGCTCCCCATCGCCTGGCGGAGGCGATGTCTGCGCTTGTCGACGGGTTCGGCCAGGATCGCCCCGCTGCCATCTGCCGTGAGTTGACCAAGACCTATGAGGAGGTACGCCGCGGCAGCCTCGGCGAGTTGCGCGATGGTCTCGGTGAGGTGCGTGGTGAGATCACGCTCGTCGTCGCGGGCGCTGAGTCCCCGGGTCGCAGCGGGGATCCGCAGTCCTGGGCCGCCGAAGTCGCGGACGCGCAGTCCCAGGGCATGGATCGCCGCACCGCGATCGCGTCGGTTGCCCGGCACCGCGGCGTATCCCGGCGTGATGTCTACGACGCGGTGGTCCAAGCCAAGAGCGGCGACCAGCAGTTCGGAAAGTAGGATCGCCCCCCATGGCCGCCTATTACGTCACGACGCCGATCTACTACGTCAATGACGCTCCCCACATCGGCCACGCCTACACCACGACCGCGGGGGATGTGCTCACGCGCTGGCGCCGTCAGCGCGGAGATGAGGTGTGGTACCTCACCGGTGTCGATGAGCACGGCACCAAGGTCCAGCGCGCCGCTGAGGCAGGTGGAGTCAGCCCCCAGCAATGGGTGGACCGGCTTGTCGAGGACTCCTGGCGACCCGTGCTGGCCACCATCGATGCGGCGAACGACGACTTCATCAGGACCACCGAGCCGCGGCACAAGGAGCGCGTGCAGCTCTTCTGGGAGACCGTCCGTGACAACGGCTACGTCTACGAGGCTGACTACGAGGGTCCCTACTGCGTGGGATGCGAGGAGTTCAAGCTGGCCGGCGACCTGGTCTCAGGTCCCGAGGGCGATGACCTCTGCCCCGTCCATCAGCGTCCGGTCGAGATGCTCAAGGAGACCAACTGGTTCTTCCGGCTCTCGGCGTTCACCGACGCGCTGATCGCGCACTACGAGGCGGATCCCTCCGCCGTCGAGCCGCAGAGTGCCTACAACGAGGTGATGTCGTTCCTGCGCCAGGGCCTGGTCGACATCTCGATGTCGCGCAGCAGTGTCTCCTGGGGCATCGGACTGCCGTGGGACGAGCGCCAGGTCGTCTACGTCTGGTTCGACGCCCTCCTCAACTACGCCACCGCGGTCGGATACGGCGCTCCGGAGGGCACAGCTGAGGCCGAGCTCTTCGCGCGGACGTGGCCGGCTGACGTGCATCTGGTCGGCAAGGACATCCTGCGGTTCCACGCCGTCTACTGGCCCGCCATGCTCATGGCCGCCGGACTTCCGCTGCCGCGCAAGGTCTTCGCCCACGGCTGGCTCCTCGTCGGCGGCGAGAAGATGAGCAAGACTCGACTCACGGGTATCGCCCCCGAGCAGATCATCGACCACTTCGGCTCCGATGCCTTCCGCTACTACTTCATGCGCGCGATCCAGTTCGGCCAGGACGGTTCCTTCTCCTGGGAGGACATGTCGGCCCGCTACACCGCCGAGTTGGCCAATGGCCTGGGCAATCTGGCGTCGAGGGCGACCGCCATGGTGCAGCGCTATCGCGGGGGAGTGCTCCCTGCCCCGGGGGAGTCCACGCCCGCGGAGGACCGTCTGCACGCCCTGCTCGCCCAGGTCGCCGCCGACGCAGACGCTGCTGTGTGCGCCCTGGACTTCGCCTCGGGCATCACGGCCGTGCGGAGCTTCATCGACGCCGTCAACCTCTACGTCACCGAGCAGGAGCCGTGGGTCGTCGCCAAGGATGAGGCGCTCGGCACGCGACTCGACACCATCCTCTACACCGTCTGCGAGTCCCTTCGCGCGATCGCCACCCTCTACAACCCGGTGATGCCCAAGTCGATGGGGCTGCTCTGGGAGCAGATCGGGGCGGCCGCGACCCTCGGGCCGATCGCGGAGCAACGCATCGACCGCGTTGCCGAGTGGGGCCAGCTCCCCGCTGGCGCCGGGGTGTCGAAGGGTGCGGTGCTCTTCCCCCGACTGGAGGAGGAGCCCGCGTGAGGGAACGGCCCGGTCCCACCGAGCCCTTGCCCCGCCCGGTCGTCGACACCCACTGCCACCTCGACGTCGTCGATCGCGAGCTCGGGGACTCACCGGCGCCCGATGCCGCCCTCGCGATGGCGCGCGAGGCCGGCATCACCCGCATCGTCCAGGTGGGATGCGATGTCGCATCGTCGGAATGGGCGGTGGAGGCGGCTCGCGCTACCCCCGAAGTCATCGCCGCTGTTGCCCTGCATCCCAATGACGTGCCTCGGATCGTCGCGCGGCAGGGACGTGAAGGCCTCGATCGAGCCCTCGGTCGCATCGAGGAGCTCGCGACCGACCCGGCAGTTCGCGCCGTCGGCGAGACGGGCCTTGACTACTACCGCACGCGCGAGCCTGCAGAGCAGGCGCTGCAGCATGAGTCGTTCCGCACGCATATCGATATCGCTAAGCGACTCGATCGCACCCTTGTCATCCACGACCGCGAGGCGCACGCAGACATCCTGCGCATTCTCGAGGAGGAGGGTGCACCGGATCGGGTCGTCTTCCACTGCTTCTCGGGCGACGCGGAGATGGCTCGCTACTGCGCGGAGCGTGGCTGGTACTGCTCATTCGCAGGAGTCGTCACCTACAAGAACGCCAACGAGCTGAGGGATGCCCTTCGTGTGCTCCCGCGCGAGGCCATGCTCGTCGAGACGGACGCCCCATATCTCACCCCGGTGCCGCATCGTGGGGCGGTCAACGCGTCCTACCTCGTGCCGCTCACCGTGCGTGCGATGGCGGACACTCGCGGAGAGCCCCTTGAGCAGGTGTGCTCGGACCTCTGGGACAACGCCATGCGCGCCTTCGGCGAGTGGTAGACGTGGCTGGCCAGCCCGACAGCCTGCTCGGCGCGGGCGAGGTGCGCAGCATCGCTGATCGATGGGGTATCCGCCCCACCAAGCAGTGGGGCCAGAACTTCGTGGTCGATGCCAACACCGTGCGCCGCATCGTGCGTCTCGCGGGTGTGAGCAACGACGATGTCGTGCTCGAGGTCGGCCCTGGTCTCGGCAGCCTCACCCTTGGTCTTCTCGCGGCAGGGGCTCATGTGGTCGCGGTGGAGATCGACCCCGTCCTTGCCGAGGCGCTCCCCGACACGGTGGCGCGACTGCAGCCCGACCGCACTCATCACCTCGACGTCATCGCAGCGGATGCCCTGCGTCTTCGCGAAGTCCCTCGACCCCCCGATGCGCTCGTGGCCAACCTGCCCTATAACGTCGCCGTCCCCGTCGTCCTGCACCTGCTCGAAGCCTTTGCCTCGCTGCGCAGCGGGCTCGTCATGGTGCAGTCCGAGGTGGCGGATCGCCTGGTTGCTCCGCCCGGCAGTCGGACCTACGGCGTGCCGTCGGTGAAGCTCGCCTGGTTCGCGCGTGCGGAGCGCGCCGGTGCTGTGCCAGCGAGCGTGTTCTGGCCCGTGCCCCGGGTCGAGTCGGGGTTGGTGGCCTTCACGCGCCACGAGCCCCCACCCTCGACAGCGTCGCGCGAGGAGGTCTTCGCGGTGATCGATGCGGCGTTCGCACAACGGCGCAAGACGCTGCGTGCAGCACTCGCCGGATGGGCGGGATCTGCTGCTGCGGCGGAAGGCATTCTCGTGGCCGCGGGTGTCGATCCCGGGGCACGAGGCGAGAGCCTCGATGTCGCTGCCTTCGCCCGCATCGCGAGTGCGCGCGCCCTGATCTGAGGGTGCACCCGACCCACTACTGTCGGGATGTGGTCACCGTCCGTGCGGTCGCGCCCGCGAAGATCAACCTCAGCCTGCGCGTGCGCTCCCTGCGACCTGACGGCTACCACGAGATCGCCACGATCTTCCACGCCGTGTCGCTCGCCGATGAGGTGACGGTGGCCGAGGGGTCAGTGGGCTCGGGTCGTGTCGTCGAGACGACCGGGGAGCAGACGACATCCGTGCCGGGTGGCGACGACAACATCGCGGCCCGGGCGGCGATCGCACTCGCGCGGCGTGCCGGCATGGCCACGCCCGATGTGGCGATCGGCATCGCCAAGTCCATTCCTGTGGCCGCGGGTATGGCGGGAGGAAGCGCTGATGCCGCGGCGACGCTGGTCGCACTACGACGTCTGTGGGGCCTCGACCTCGCCGACTCCACGCTCGCCGAGATCGCTGCCGAGCTCGGCTCGGATGTGCCGTTCTCGCTCATAGGCGGCACGGCGCGTGGCACCGGCCGCGGTGAGCTGCTCACACCGGTGCTCACCCAGGCGGAATTGCACTGGGTTGTGGCCCTCAGCGATGCAGAGTTGTCGACACCCCGGGTCTACGCCGAGTGGGACCGGCTCCTCGGCGACGGGAAGGTCCAGCTGGTGGAGGATGCTGACGCTCGCGATGTGCCGCTGCTCAGCGCCCTGCGCCAGGGGGACGCGCGTGGCATCGCGGCGCATCTCATCAACGACCTGCAGCCCGCGGCCCTCGCGCTTCGGCCATCCCTACGCGGCGTCCTCGATGCCGGCATCGAACTCGGCGCATTGGCGGGCATGGTCTCCGGGAGCGGACCCACGTGCGTCTTCCTCGCTGACGGCCGTGAAGCCGCCATCGCTCTTGCGGCGGAGATGGCCGGGACCGGCCTGGTCAGGGGAGTCCGTCACGCCGTCGGCCCGGTGCCGGGCGCGCGCGTCGTCGCCTGAGGTCAGTGCCGCGCGGAGCGGGGCTTCGACTCGAGATGGGCGAGGCCATTCCACGCGAGGTTGACGACGTGGGCCACGACCTCCTCCTTGCGCGGCTTGCGTACGTCGAGCCACCACTGCCCGGTGAGGGCCGTCATCCCCACGAGCATCTGCGAGTACATCGGCGCGAGTCGTGTGGGGTAGCCGTGGGCCTTGAACTGCTCGGCCAGTAGGTGCTCGACCTGGCCGGCCACATCGACGATGAGGCTGGCAAAGGATCCTGTCTGCTGGGACACAGGCGAGTCTCGGACGAGGATGCGGAATCCGTCGGGCTGCGCATCGATGTAGTCGAAGAGGGCCATGCCCGCCTGCTCGAGGAGCTGGCGCGGATGGGTTCCCTCCAGGGCACCGCTGATCGTCGACAGCAGTTGGTTCATCTCCCGGTCGACGACGACGGCGTAGAGACCCTCCTTGCCACCGAAGTGCTCGTAGACGACAGGCTTAGACACTCCGGCCGTTGCCGCGATCTCCTCGACACTGACGGCCTCGAACCCCTTCTCGGCGAAGAGGGTGCGGCCAACCGAGATGAGCTGCTCGCGGCGTTCGCGTCCTGACATGCGCATGATCGGGCCGACCTCTCAATGCGACGGCGAGGAGCCCGCGGTGACTCGGGCCTCGTCCGCCTGCGTCCAGCCGCGGATGCGGTGGCGCAGCATCGGGTCCTGGAGCTTGGCGGCGAGTCGTGCGGGATTGGGCCACCGGACATCGCGAGCGAGTCGGAGGCGTTCCATGGTGCGTATGACGCCCGCGCTGATATCGACCTGGCCGCGCAGTACGCCGTGGCGCGCTGCCGTGGGCTCTGCGTGGTGGAGGTTGTGCCATGACTCACCGAGCGAGGGCAGGGCGAGCCAGCGATTGTTGGTGGAGTTGTCGCGCGAGCGGAAGGGCCGCTGCCCGAAGACATGGCAGATGGAGTTGATCGACCACGTCACGTGATGGACGAGGGCGATGCGCACGAGCCCGGCCCAGAAGAGTGCCGTGAGCGCTCCCTCCCACGACCAGGTGAGCAGGCCACCGAGGATGGCCGGTGCCAGGATCGTGGAGAGGACGATCCAGGGGAAGTAGCGCGAGACGCGTTGTAGGGCAGCGTGAGCCCTGATGTCGGGTGCGTATCGCTCGATCGAGGTCTGCTGGCCGTCGAAGAGCCAGCCCACGTGCGCGTAGACGAGGCCCTTGGCGACCGCACGCCGCGAAGTGCCGTAGCGCCACGGGCTGTGCGGGTCGCCCTCCTCGTCGCTGCGCGCATGGTGGCGGCGATGGTCGGCCACCCACTGGTCGAGCGAGCCCTCGACGGCGGTGGATCCCGCGATAGCGAGGGCAACCGACACCCAGGTGGGCGCTTTGAAGGAGCCGTGCGTGAAGTGGCGATGGAAGCCCACGGTGATGCCACCAGCGGCGATGACGTAGAAGATTCCGGCGAGGATCAGATCGGTCCAGCCGAGCCAGCCTCCCCACGCCACCGGGATCGCCAGGGCCACCGCGATGAGGGGGACGGCGACGAAGACGGCAATGGTGGTCCGCATGCCGCGAGCCATCGGCTCAGTGACGGAGCGGCCCGGCGGGTCGGCCAAGCCGCCCCTGTCGGGCTTGCCGGGTGCCGTGCTCGGATCCTCGACGATCGCCGTCACAGCCCACCTCGTTTTCGCCCGTGCCCGGGAACGTCCCGGAACAACCTACGCCACCGTAACCTACGGTTGCGTAACCTGTCCAGGGCTACTGGCGCTTACGGGTCCTGCGAGACTTCGGGGCGGATCCCCTTGGGATCGCGGTCCCGGCTCGTCTAATGGCAGGACAAGAGACTTTGGATCTCTGAATGGGGGTTCGACTCCCTCGCCGGGAGCTCCCGCACCACGGGATAGGGTGCCCACGTCTGCTGCCCCTCGGGGCAACCCTTCTCGTGGAGGTCCGTGAGCGGTGACGTCGCAGGGCCCGATCGTCATCGTCCTCGCCGCGGGCGAGGGGACCCGCATGCGCTCCGCTACCCCCAAGGTCCTGCATGCCATCGCGGGGCGATCCCTCATCGGACATGTGCTCGAAGCCGCTTCTGCGGTTGATCCCTCCCACGTCGTCGTGGTCATCGGTCACGGACGTGACGCGGTGCTCGCGCACCTGGAGGAGGTCGCACCCTGGGTGGACACGGTCGTCCAGGAGGAGCAGCGCGGCACGGGCCACGCGGTGCGCATCGCACTTACTGCGCTCGCATCGGCGCACGCACTCTCGTCGGCGCCCGTCGTGGTCCTGAGTGGCGACACCCCGCTGCTCACCGGAGAGACCGTGCGCGCTCTCGTCGACGAGCAGGTGCGCAC
>JBEGMG010000096.1:0-8022 GCA_041183165.1 Actinomycetota bacterium
GCGGCGGGACCACCCACACTTGCCAAGACGCCATGGGCAAGGCACGGGGAACTACTCGGCAACGGATACGTCCTCCACGACATCACGCCCGAGGCCGATCGAGCCAAGTTCCGGGTCTGCAACGCCATGTTCAAGGCGGACACCCCCGAAGGGACGCCGAAGGACAACAAGACGGTGGTCATTGCCGACGGCGTGCCGGGCGTGAGCGAGGTCGTGGAGTAGGCAGCCGGGGGGCGCTCCAGAAGGTCGCCTAGGCTGGCCTCCCCTGATCGGGAGGGCCATGCAGCTGACCGTGGACGACATCGTCGCCTCGCCGGAGTTCGCGGCGCGGGTCATCGCCCTGTCTGCTGAGACCGGTCGCACGCCAAAGGACGTCGGGGACGACGCGCGCCGCTGCCTCGAGGAGATGGTCGCGACTGTCGAGCCGCGCAGCACCGAGGCATGGGACCGATTCGGCTCCTGGCTCTCGCGGTCTTACTCGATCGACGCGTCTTCGGATCGTCTGCAGCACATACGCGCGCTCGGCCTGAAGCACTCGCTTGTCTTCCTGCCCAATCACCGCTCTTATCTCGACCCACTCGTGCTGCGACGTGTCCTAGTCGACTACGGCTTCCCGCCCAACTTCGTGCTCGGCGGGATGAATCTCGCCAAGTGGCCAGCATCCGTGCTCGCCAAGCGAGCCGGCCTCATCTTCATCCGTCGTAGCACGCGCGATGATCCGGTGTATCCCGCGATGATGCGCCTCTACCTCGGCTGTCTACTCAAGGTGCACGCCAACCTCGAGTGGTACTTCGAAGGCGGCCGCACCCGCACAGGCAAACTCCGGCCGCCTCGGATGGGCGTACTGCGCTACCTCATCGATTCCTTCGTCGAGAATTGCGCCGATCCACTTGCTCCCCCGGATGAGGACGTCTACTTCATCCCGGTGTCCATCGTCTACGACCAGCAGCATGAGGTTGAGGCCATCTCCTACGAGGACACGGGCGGCAAGAAGACGCCTGAGAGCCTGCGATGGCTCTATGGCTTCGCGCGAGCGCAGTCGACCCGGCGCGGTCAGGTGCACGTGCGCTTCGGGGAGCCTCTTTCCCTACTCGAGAGCCTTGCCGATGCGCGCGAGCGCGCAGGATCCGATGACCCGGTGACGGTCGTTCCACGCGTTGCCTTCGACATCGCCAACAGGATCAATGCCGCGACACCGATTACTCCGTCAGCCCTCATCACGTTCGCCCTCCTCGACAACGAGGGCCGCGCCCTCACCCTCGGCGAGTTGCTCGACGTGCTCGACCCGCTTCTGGTCTACGTACGCGAGCGGCACCTGCCCCTCACCTCGGATATCGACCTGGCACGGCCGGACAGCCTTCGGCAGGCGCTGCGCACGCTTCAGGACGAGGGAGTGGTCGAGGTCTACGACGGTGGCCTGGAGCCGGTCTTCGCCGTGGCGCCTGATCGCTATCACGAAGCGGCGTTCTATAGGAACACGCTGGCGCACTGGTTCGTCTACAGGGCCATCGCCGAGAATGCACTTCTCGCGGCGGCGGAGTCAGGCGGCGACGTGGTCGACTCCACGTGGTCGGCCGCTCTCGAGCTTCGTGACCTGCTCAAGTTCGAGTTCTTCTTTCCGCGCAAGCGGGAGTACGCGGAGGACATCCGTGCGGAGGTCAACCTGGCGAGGCCGGGATGGGCTGGAGAGGGACTGGACCATGAGGGAGTCCTGAGGGCGCTGGATCAGACGCACCTCTATGTCTCCCATCGCATCATCGGACCGTTCCTCGAGGCCTACCTCGTCGTTGCGTCGCGCCTCGCCGACCGCGATCCGTCGCTGCCGATCGACCGGGATGCCCTGGTGCAGGAGTGCCTGGGCATTGCCAAGCAGGATTGGCTCATGCATCGCTTGCACAGCCCGGAGTCGATTTCGCGCGACCTCATGCAGGGTGCCCTCAAGCTCGCGGAGAATCGGGGTCTGCTCGAGGTAGGCGGTGAGCACCTGCGCACCCAGCGAGAGGCGTTCCGCGATGAGTTGCGAGCGGCCGTGGAGCGCATCGGGGTCGTCAGGCGTGCCGCCATGGCCCAGATCGAAGGCGATGGTCGTCGGACCATCTCGAGGATCATGCGGAGGCGTTGAGCGTGCCGGACATCGACGGTCTCGTCGGCGAGGTCGAGTTCTCCCCTGAGGGGCCTGAAATCGGAGCATTCTTCGATTTCGACGGCACCCTGATCGATGGTTACTCCGCCGTCGCCTACTTCAGGGATCGGCTCCTCTCCCGGGACGTGGGCACCAATGAGTTGCTGCGCTCACTCGTGGAGAGCGTCAACGTCGAGGTGCGGGGCAGGGACGTCCATCGACTCGTCGAGATCGGCGTCGGGGCACTCGGTGGCCGGTCCGAGGAGGACATCGATCGCATGGGGGAGCGGCTCTTCCGCAAGAACATCGCGCAGATGATCTTCCCTGAAGCCCGGGCCCTCATCGCCGCTCACAAGGCCCGTGGCCACACGGTCGTGATCGCGTCGTCTGCACTCACCTTCCAGGTCGAGGCAGCCGCGCGTGACCTCGGCATCGACAACATCCTCTGCACGCGCATGGAGAGCCGCGATGGCGTCCTCACGGGATTCGTGGATGGACCCATCCTCTGGGGTGATGCCAAGGCCGAGGCAGTCCGTGACTTCGCTGCCGAGCGGGGTATCGACCTGACACTGTCGTATGCCTACGGCAATGGGGCCGAGGATCTCGCGTACCTTGCCACCGTCGGCAATCCCCGTCCCCTCAATCCCTCGGACGGCCTTGCGGCCGCTGCGGAGGAGCGCGGTTGGTCCACGGCGCGACTGTCACGTCCGCAGCACCTCACGCCCGAGCTGGTGGTGCGATCGCTGGCGGCGTACGGCGGTGTGGCTGCGGGACTGGTCGCGGGGATTGGGCTGGGCCTGGTGAATCGGGATCGGCGTACGGCGGTGGAGATCACCGCCTCCGTGGGTTCGGAGCTGGCACTTGCGGCCGCGGGAATCACGATGAACGTCTCGGGTGCCGAGAACCTCTGGGCTGCGCGCCCCGCGGTCTTCATCTTCAATCACCAGAGCCAGCTCGACGTCATCGTCATGGCGTCGCTCCTGCGCACGGACTTCACGGGTGTGGCGAAGAAGGAGCTGAAGACCGACCCGATGTTTGCCCCACTGGGCTGGCTTGCCGACGTCGCTTTCGTCGATCGCGCCAACACAGAGGAGGCCAAGAAGGCACTCGCCCCCGCGGTCGAGGCCCTACGCGAGGGCAGGTCGCTGGCTATGGCGCCGGAGGGCACGCGCTCGGCGACCCCGCGCCTCGGGCCCTTCAAGAAGGGTGCCTTCCACGTCGCGATGCAAGCGGGTGTGCCGATTGTGCCGGTGGTCATCCGCAACGCGGGTGAGCTCATGCCGTCGCATGGTGTCCTCATCTCGTCGGGGACCCTCGACGTCGCGGTGCTGCCGCCGGTCCCGACGAGGAACTGGCAGCGCGACGACATCGACCATGAGGTCGAGCGCGTGCGTGGGATGTATCTCGACACGCTCGCGCACTGGCCCGCGTAGTCCACAGCCGGATCAGCGGGGGTGGATCAGTGTCATCCCGGGTGGCTGGTCAGCGGTGCCGATGAGCGCGAAGGCGGCTGGCACATCGTCCAGGCCGATGACGCGGCCGACGAGCAAATCGGGTCGAAGCCGGCCGGAGGCCACGAGTGCCAGCAACTCGGGGTAGTCGTGCGCTGCGAGGCCGTGACTTCCGAGGATCTCCAGTTCGCGCGAGACAACGCGGTGCATGGGCACAGGCTCCGTCGCCGTGCCCTGGGGTAGCAGGCCCACCTGCACGTGACGGCCGCGCGGACGCAGGCTCGCGATCGATGTCCGGCATGTGAGCGAGTCACCGATCGCGTCGATGGAGAGGTGCGCACCACCCGAGGTGGCGTCGTGAAGAGCGTCGAGCAGTTCCGGACCCGGCTCCAGCGCCGCGGCAGCGCCGACTCGCATCGCGGCGTCACGCGCGCCTGTCGACGGATCGACCACCGTGACGCGTGCCCCCAGGGCCCTGCCGATCATCACGGCGGCCAGACCCACGCCACCGGCGCCGTGCACCACGAGCTCCTCGCCTGCCGCGCAGCGGCCGATGGTGGCCACCGCCCGGTACGCCGTCGCGACACGGCAGCCGAGGGATGCCGCTATGTCGAAGGTGATGTCATGGGGCAGCTTCACGAGATTGACATCGGCCGCGGGCAGAGCGACGTACTCTGCGAAGCCACCCCATCCGTCGAAGCCGGGCTGCCACTGCTGTGGGCACACCTGGTGGTTGCCCGACTCGCACACGAGGCACTGCCCGCACGCGCAGACGAAGGGCACGGCCACTCGATCACCGACGCGCCAGCGCGTGACGTCTGCACCCACGGCAGCGATCGTGCCCGCGAACTCGTGTCCGGGGACGTGAGGAAAGTTCGACACATTGTCATGGCCATGCCACGCGTGCCAATCGCTGCGGCAGAGGCCCGCTGATTCGACGGCGAGGACGACGCCATCGGGAGGCGGTGCGGGCTCGGGGAAGTCGGCCACGCGCCAGGGTGATCCGATGGAGTCGTAGACAACGGCGCGCATGGGCGCAGAGTAGATCAGGGATTCACGGGACAGCGACAACCATGCCCCTGTTGACTGGGTTCATGCCTGAAGGCACCAACTCGCCCAAGGTCCAGCCCGGACTCGAGGCCAACGCGATTGGCTTCGTCGATGCGATCTCCATCGGCCTCAATGCGACATCCCCGGCCTACTCCCTGGCCGCCGTACTGGGTCCGATCGTCGTCCTCGTCGGTGTGGCGGCCCCCGGCGTCCTCCTCGCATCCTTCATCCCGATGCTGCTTATCGCGAGTGCTTTCTATTTCCTCAATCGAGTTGACCCCGACTGCGGGACGACGTTCTCCTGGGTGACGCGCGCCATGGGTCCGTGGTTCGGCTGGATGGGTGGGTGGGCCATTGCCATGACGGGTGTGCTCGTCGTCGGCTCGCTTGCCGATGTCGGTGTCAAGTTCACGCTTCTCATGTTTGGTCAAGATGAGCTCGCGGCAAATCAGACGCTCGTCATGGCGCTCGCTGTCGGCCTCATCCTGCTCATGACGTGGATCTGCGTCGTCGGCACCGAGCTGTCGGGTCGCCTGCAGACCGTGCTCAACATCGCCCAGGTCGTCGCGCTCATCATCTTCGCCTTGGTGGCCATCTTCCGCGGTGCGACAGGCAACGGCCTGCCCGGAGCAGAGCTCCCGACACTTGAATGGCTCAATCCCTTTGCCGCAGGTACCGCGGCGCTCTCAGCGGGACTGCTCCTGGGTGTCTTCGCCTACTGGGGCTGGGAGTCGGCGGTCAATCTCAATGAGGAGACCACCGACTCGAGCAGCACTCCCGGCCGTGCTGCGATCGTCTCGACGCTCATCCTGCTGGCCACCTATCTCGGTGTCGCCATCGCTGTCCTCATGCTGGTGGGCCCCGCCTTCCTCGCGGATAGCGCGGGGGAGGAGGAGATGGCCTTCGCCCTCATCGCGCGCGAGGCTCTCGGCGGGTGGGGTTGGATCGTGCTGCTGGCTGTCGCCATGTCGGCCGTGGCGTCCACGCAGACGACGATCATCCCCGCTTCGCGCACCGCACTCTCCATGGCACGCCGCACGGCAATCCCCGCCTACTTCGGCCAGGTCTCGAGCAAGCACCGCACTCCGGCCGTTTCGACATGGTGGGTCGCGATCGTGGCCATCGTCTGGTACGTCGTGGCGAGTCTCATCAGCGAGAACGCGCTCTTCGACTCGCTCACCGCTTTGTCGCTGCTGATCGCCTTCTACTACTCCTTGACCGGGATCGCCTGCGCTGTGTACTACCGGAAGCTCCTCCTGACGAGTGCCAAGTCCTTCTTCCTCATCGGCCTGGGCCCTGTCTTCGGAGCGATCATGCTCATCTGGCTGCTCGGCCTGTCGGTGGTCGAGATGTCCAACCCGGAGAATTCCTACGGCGGTGTTTCATGGTTCGGCCTGGGGCCGCCCCTCGTCATCGGAATCTTCCTCTTCGCACTGGGGATCGTCTTCATGGTCTCCTCTCGTATCGCCGACAGGCCCTTCTGGAAGGAGCGGCCGAGCGTGGTCAATCCGGATCTGGTGCCGGTCTCTGAAGGAGGAGATGAGCAATGAGCCTGGCGGTGGGTTACAACGGTGGAGAGAGCGCGCGCCGTGCGCTTGAGGCCGCCATCGCACTCGCACGCGACCTCGAGGAGACACTGCTCGTTGTCTGCGGGGTCGCGCCTGCCGGTGGCATGGGCGAGGAGTACGGCATTACCGAGGAGGCGCTCGTCGAGGAGCTCGCACCGGCGGTCAATGAGGCGGTGATGATGGCTCGCGAGGCCGGCGTTGACGCTGACGGGATCCTGGTCGATGCGGACCCGGTGGGAGCCCTCGAGACGATCATGGAGGAGCGCAAGCCGCGCATGCTCGTCGTGGGGTACGGCGAGTCGGGGCGTATCCGGGCGGCGCTCTTCGGTGCCGTGGCCCCCAAGGTCGTGGATCGCTCCGATATTCCCGTGCTGGTCGTGCCCTAGGCGCTACTGCGGCGGAGGGAACCCGGCAGGGGTGAGCGCCGTCACCCTCCCCGGGGGTCGCGCGAGGCGACTCTCGACCGGGAGAGGACCCTGTGAGCATGCTCGCCTCGACACCGCCCAAGGGCATGCGCACGTCTGTGCGCACGCCGGGCACGCTCGTGCGCGATGTCTCCCGCTCCGTCCAGAGGGCCCTCGATAGCGCTGTCCGCCGTGCGCCGGAGGGCTCCTTGACGCAGCGACTGCTCCGAAGCGCTGCCCGCTCCTGGGCGACGGCCTGGCTGATCGGCATCACGGCGGTAGCCGCCTGCACAGCGTGGGTCGCCGCACTGCTGCTCGGCATCGATGCACCCGTCCCGGCAGCGGCGGGTGCCGTGATCACCGTGGCCCTCTCACTCAACCGATCCATGCGGACAGGCCTGTCTCTCGTGGGCGCTACTGCCGCCGCACTCCTCGTTGCTTTCGCGCTCTACCAGTGGTGGGGCCTGCACGTCTGGACCGTCGGCGTACTCGTCATCGTCTCCCTCGTCATCGGCCGTCTCTTGCGCCTCGGTCCCGAGGGTTCGCTGCAGATTCCCGTCACGGCTCTCTTCGTCTACTTCCTGGGCGAGGCTCTCACCAATGAGGTCATCGTCACGAGAATCGTCGCGACCCTTCTCGGTGTGGCCATCGGCCTCGCCTTCTCCTTCGTCGCTCATCCCGAGCGCCCCGAGGAGCGCATGACGGAGCAGCTCGCGGAGATCGGCGGACGCCTCGGTGCGCTGCTCGTCGCGATGGGTCACGTCTCGGGAGATCGACTCACCCGCCGGCAGGCGACCGAGTGGCTCACCGAAGCCCGTGCACTCGCGGTCGAGACTCGCCACCTCGGAGAAGAGATCGAGGAGCTAGGCCTCGGGCGCCGCTTCAGTGTGGGCAGCGAACGCGCGGTGGGGCGTGCGATCGTCGACCAGTACTCCCTGCTCCAGCAGACCAGCGACCATGTCAATTCGATCGCGCGCGGTCTCTTCGACGCCACCTCGCGGGGCTCCGTGCGACTCCCCGAGGGGGTCGGCCAGATGCTGTCCTCCACCGGTGAAGCGCTGTCGGTGCATGCCGACTCGATGGAGCGGGCCCTGACGGAGAGCGATCCCGCGACGGGAGTGCTCGCGGCGCTCGAGGTGGTCGAGGAGGAGCGCAGTCGCTCAGTTGCCGAACTCAAGGAGATGGATGACACCGGGGCACTCCTGCTGGGTGGATCCCTTGTCAATGAGGTCGATCAGATGGCGAAGCGTCTGGCGGGCAGCAACGGCCGCTAGCGCAGGAGGCGGCCGTGGCGATGTCGTGTCACCGAGATCGCCTGCTCCTTGAGCCAGTGTGGCAACTCCACGGCACCGACATCGGACACCGGCTGACGGTCCACTGCGACGCCGGTCGCATGTGCCGCAGCGAGCAGCCCATCAGAAGCAGGC
>JBEGMG010000097.1:0-10538 GCA_041183165.1 Actinomycetota bacterium
ACCAAGGGGCCGGGCTCCCACACGGCGTACGTCGCAGGCGCCCCCACAGCGAGGACGCCGGGCTCGCGTGATTCGTCACGCGCCGCCCTGCGGCCGCCGCGCGTGTGAGCGGCGAACGCCGCCCTGACGCTGATGCGGTGCGAAGCATGCGTATGCCATGCGGCTGCGCGCACGGACCCCCACGGGTCCAGCGGCGTCACGGGCGCATCCGACCCGAACGCGAGCACGACACCGCGGGCCATCATGGACGCGAAGGGATTGAGTGTGGACGCACGTGCAGCGCCGAGGCGCTGTGCGTACATTCCCTCCGCTCCTCCCCAGGCGGCATCGAAGGCGGGTTGAACGCTCGCCACGACGCCCAGGTCCGCGAGGAGCGCGAGGTCCGCCGCATCGGGCATCTCCACATGCTCGAGCCGATGTCGTGCGGCACGCATCGCCTCCACTCCCACCTGTGCTGCGGCGGTGGCGAGACCCTGAGCGACGATTCGGGCGGCCTGATCGCCGATCACGTGGAAACCCGCCTGCTGCCCAGCAAGTGTGGAGGCGGCGACATGAGCCGCTACCTCGTCCTCCCCCAGGTACGCCGTCCCCGTGGTGGGTGGCTCCACGTCGACATAGGGGGACGACAGGCACGCGGTGTGGGAGCCGATCGATCCATCGACGAAGAGATCCCCTGCAGCACCGCGCGCGCCGAGCTCCCTGGCGACATCCTGACCCGCGAGCTCACCCCAGTAGCCGATCACCTCGGGGAGGTGCGGATCGCGACCGAGCGCGAGAGCCTCGAGGAAGTCATCGGCACCGCTGATCGTCGGACCGCCGTTCTCATGGAGACTCGCAATGCCGCGTTGGGCTGCAGCATCGAGCGCTGCGCGCTGCGCACGTGAGCGCTGTTGGCGTGTGATCGATCCGAGCGCGGCCTCACGCACGACGTGGTGCGCTGCACGGGCGATCGGCCCGTGCGCAGACCATCCGTCCTGCCCGGCTGCGTCAGGCACCCGGGAGCGCAATGCGGTCGAAGCCAGTGCAGAGTGCACGTCGACTCGGGTCAGGTAGGCCGGGCGGTCGCCCACGCAGGAATCGACCTCGGCAGTGGTCGGTGGCCTCGCCTCGGGCCACTGGGTGTCATCCCAGCCGTGGCCGAGGAGCACCCCGTCCCCGGACGCCGCAGCATGGCGAAGTCGGTGGAGGAATTCGGCGAGGCTGGCGGCTCCTGCGAGATCCAGACCGGTGATCGCGAGACCCGTGGCAGTCAGGTGCACATGCGCATCGACGAACGCGGGCGCCACCCAGGCACCACGGAGGTCGACCGTCGTGTCCGCGTCATCGGCATGCAAATGGGCACCAGAATCCTCGCCGATCCACGCGATTCGCCCCGCCACCACGAGCATCGCCGTCGCGAAGGGATCCTCAGGTGAGTAGACGTGTCCGTGCCGCAGCAGCACGCTTGTCATGGTTGCCGACCGTCACGTGCCCGCAAGGAGCGAGCGTCCGATGACCATACGCTGGATCTGATTGGTTCCTTCGACTATCTGCAGAACCTTGGCCTCGCGAAAGTAGCGCTCGACGGGGAAATCCCGGGTATAGCCGTAGCCGCCGTGCACCTGGACAGCCTGCGTGGTGACACGCATGGCCGTGTCCGTGGCCACGAGCTTTGCCATGGCCGCCAGCGACCCGAAGGCGACACCCGCGTCGCGGGCGCGAGCAGCTTCGAGGTAGAGCGCACGGGCCGCCGCCACGGAAGCGGCCATGTCCGCCAGGCCGAAGGACACTCCCTGGAACTCGCCGATGGGCCGACCGAACTGCTGGCGCTGCCCGGCGTACTCCACCGCGGCGTCCAGGGCGGCCTGAGCGAGGCCTACGGCGCAGGCAGCGATGCCCAGGCGACCCGCATCCAAAGCGGCGAGGGCAATCGGGAAGCCCGCCCCCTCCTGGCCGATGCGCTGGTCGACGGGGACCTCCACGGCATCGAGGTGGATGCCCGCGGTCCTCGAGGCATTCGCGCCCATCTTGCGCTCGGGTTCTGCCGACGTGAGTCCCGGAGAGTCGCCCGGGACGAGCAAGCAGCTGATCCCGCGCGCACCGTCGTCGGATGTCCGCACCATGACGCTGTAGAAGTCCGCGACGCCGCCGTGAGTGATCCATGACTTACTCCCGGTAGCGCGATAGACGTCGCCGTCACGCTCAGCGCGCGTGGACAGCGCGGCAGCGTCCGAGCCCGAGTGGCTCTCCGACAGGCAATAGGCCCCCAGGACCTCCCCCGAGAGCATCCAGGGAAGCCACTTCGCGATCTGCTCGTCGCTGCCGGCCGTCGCGACAGGGAAGCATGCGAGGGCATGCACGCTGACGCTGATGCCTACGGACAGCCAGGAGCGTGCCAGCTCCTCGAGGACCTGGAGGTAGACCTCGTACGACTGGCCGCCACCGCCCACGTCTTCGGGAAAGGGCAGCGACAGCAGCCCGGCTCGGCCGAGGATGCGTAATTCCTCACGCGGGAAGCGCGCCTCCTCTTCGGCCTGGGCGGCGACGGGCGCCAACTCCGCGGCGGCGATCTCCCGTGTCAGGGCGAGGAGTTCGCCGGCCTCCTCGCTCGGCAGCAGACGGGTGACCTCCACGGCGCTCCTCAGTCCACGACCACGAGATCACGCGGGCGGTTGTTGAGCATGATCGGGCCATCGGGACCACAGGCGACGATGTCCTCGATGCGCGCGCCCCATCGACCCTCGTCGTAGAAGCCGGGTTCGACGCTGAAGGTCATGCCCTCCTCAAGGGGAAGCGTGTTGCCCTCAACGATGTAGGGCTCCTCATGGGTCTCAAGACCAATCCCGTGACCGGTGCGGTGAATGAAGAGCTCCCCGAGTCCAACGGAGCCGAGATGGTCCCTGGCGACCGCGTCGATGCCCTCGCAGGTCACGCCGGGTCGCACAGCAGCGCACGCGTCGCTCTGGGCACGCTGCAACTCGGCGTAGGCGCCCAGGTAGTCGGCTCCGGGATCACCGATGGCGTATGTGCGTGTCTCATCGCTGCAGTACCCATCGGGCATGGTGCCGCCGATGTCGACCACGATGGGATCGCCCACCTCGATGACTCGGTCCGAAACCGCGTGGTGCGGACTCGCGCCATTGGGGCCGGATGCGACGATGACGAAATCCACCGTGGCATGACCGGCGTCGAGGATGAGTGCAGCGATGTCGTTGCCGACCTCACGCTCGGTTCTCCCTGGGCGCAGCAGCGACGGCACGGCAGCGTGCACCTCATCGATCGCACGACCCGCGCGAAGAAGGGCTGCTACCTCCTCGGGAGACTTGCGCATGCGCATGTGCGACAGCACCGTCCCGGCGGGGTACTGCTCCGTTCCGGGCATGGCCTCGCGAAAACTCAGCGCCTTGACCGCCCACATGCGGTCGTCGACTCCCACGCTCCGTGCCCCGGGGACGAGCGCGGCCACCATGCGGTAGGGGTCGTCGGTCTCGCGCCATGTCCGGATGTCGATACCCGCCTCGCCGACCGGACTCGCCTCCGCAGCGGGCTTCTCGAGCAGCGGGGCCACGAGGATGGGATCACCTTCTGCGGGCACCACGAGACAGGTCAGGCGCTCGAGGGGAATGGCGTCGTACCCGGCGAGATAGCGCAGGTCCGGCCCAGGGGTGATGAGCAGGGCATCCCAGCCTGATGCAGCGGTGAGCCGCGAGGCCTGCGCGATGCGCTCCCGAATTCCGGGGGTGCTGATGTCTGAGCCGGTGCCGAGGGGGTGCGTGGCCATGGAGGAACGCTACCCCGCTAGCCGGCCGCACGCCGTCCGCGGGACCATGGCCCGTGACCGCGTTGCTCCTGGATACCGCCTCCCTTTACTACCGCGCGTACTTCGCCCTCCCCGACACGCTGGTCGCTCCCGATGGAACCCCGATCAACGCCGTGCGCGGCCTCCTGGACACGGTGGCCGCCATCGTGACCGCGCGAGGGAGCAGGAGCACCGTCGCGTGCTGGGATGAGGACTGGCGTCCCCAGTGGCGCGTGGATCTGGTGCCGTCGTACAAGACCCACCGTGTCGCAGGGACGGACTCGGCCACCGAGGTGACAACGGAGAGCGAGGAGGAGGTCCCCGACACTCTCGCACCGCAGGTGGACATCCTCCGCGAACTACTCCCCGCGCTCGGCGTGCCCATCGTGGGCGCAGCGGGGGCCGAGGCCGATGACGTCATCGCTGACCTCAGCGCGATGTATTCCGGACCGGTCGACATCGCGTCAGGAGATCGTGACCTCGTCCAGCTCGTGGATGATCGCGTGACGCTGCTCTTCACCGGGGGCACTTCCGCCAGTCGCGGCGGCGCGCCGTGGGTTGTCGTCGATCCAGCAACGGCAGCGGCTCGTTTCGGGGTCTCCCCGCAGTTGTACGCCGACCTGGCCATCCTGCGGGGCGACCCCTCGGACGGTTTGCCTGGCGCTCGCGGCATCGGCGATAAGACAGCCCAGGCACTGATCGCCGCCTTCGGCGGACTGCCCGGGATCCTCGCTGCCGCGCAGGACCCCTCGGTCGGGCGACCCCTCACGCCCGCGGTGCGCCAGCGACTTCTCGATGCCCGCGAGGGCCTGCTCGCTGCTGAGAGGGTCGTCCGTCTGGAGCATCGACCCGGGCGCAGCGCCTTCGCGTCCATCGATGCGGAGGCGCCTGAGCGTGGACTCGATCTCGCCCGCGAGTGGGGTGTCGAGACCACCGCACGCCGACTCGTGGCGGCTCTTCAGGCCGTCGCGGAGTAGGCGACGATCCCGCGGTCGATGAGATCCCGGGCGCGCCTGGCGGTCGTGTGAAGCGGATGGTCGCGATCCACAGCATCGCGAATCTGGTCGAGCAGGTCGATCGCCTGCCGGCACCACCTCACGAAGTCCCCTGCCGCCATCTCCGAATCGGCCAGGATCGTGGCGAGTCGACCACCCTGGGCCCAGGCGTGCACGGACCAGACGAACCCCAGATCGAGGTCACGTGATGTCGGCACTCCCCATCTGGCTTCGACCTCGCTGATTTCGCGCGCGAGTTCAGCAAGTGCCAGCGCTGATTCCCGCACTCGCCCACCCGGGAGCCGCGGGCTGTCCTCGCGCTGACGGCCTTCATAGACCACGGCTCCCGCGAGGGCGACGAGCTCGGGCGGACTCACGTCATCCCACATCCCTTCCGTGATGGCCTGGGCCACCAGCAGATCGTTGTCGGAGTAGATCCCCGCAAGGAGATCGCCACGATCCGTGACCCGCGGTGCCTCGGGAGCGCCGTCGAGGTAGCCCGTCTCGAGCAGGAGATCGCAAATTCGGTCGAACTGGCGTGCAACGCTCGTCGTCCTGGAATCCACACGTCGTTGAAGGGACTCCGTGTCGCGTACCAGACGGAAGTAGCGTTCGGCCCAGCGCGCGTGGGCCTCCCTCTCGGCACAGCCATGGCAGGGGTGCTGGCGCAATTGCCTTCGCAGTGCGCTCGCAGCGTCCGAATCCTCCGCTGCAGCTCGCCTAGGGGGGCGGGCGTGAGCCGCCTCATCGGCGAAGCCGCGCAGTCGCTCCGCGAGGGCCTTCCGGTCGTTGGCGGACCGAGCGGAGAAATCCTTCGGCACCTTCACCCGACCGACGACCGCAAGGGCTGCATGCACCTCAGAGGACCCCATCCGTCGGACCTGCCGATCCACGGTCACCACCGTGATGCGCGGCGGCGCTCCCAGGCCCGCATCGTCGAGCCCTACGACCACGGCCGGGCTCACACGCCGCCCAGATGGAAGCGCCACCACGTCGCCCAAACGGAGTGCCTTCATGGATTCCTCGATCGCCGCGCGGTCGCGTTGACCCCGCTCCCTAGCGGCTCCGCGTTCGAGGTCGCTCAGCTCACGACGCAGGGCCGCATACGCCTCGAAGTCACCCAGATGGCACTGCATGGCATCGCGGTACCCCTCCAGCGCCTCCTCGTTACGCCGTACCTGGGCCGCCAGGGCGACGACACCCCTATCAGCCTGGAACTGCGCGAAGGAGGTCTCGAGGATGTCGCGGGCGAGCGTGCGCCCCATGCGCCGGATGAGGCTCACCGCCATGTTGTAGGAGGGGCGGAAGCTGGAGCGCAGTGGATAGGTACGCGTGGACGCCAGGCCGGCCAGGGCCTGAGGGTCCAGCCCGGGGTGCCACACCACCACCGCATGGCCTTCAACGTCGATACCCCGCCTGCCGGCACGTCCCGTCAACTGCGTGTACTCCCCCGGCGTGATGTCCACGTGGTTCTCGCCGTTCCACTTGACCAGGCGCTCGAGAACCACGGTCCGAGCCGGCATGTTGATGCCGAGCGCGAGAGTCTCTGTCGCGAAGACCATCTTGACCAGACCGCGTTGGAAGAGATCTTCGACAACCTCCTTGAACATGGCCAGCAGTCCTGCGTGGTGTGCGGCGATACCGCGGCGCAGCCCCTCCCGCCAGGTGTCGTACCCGAGCACCCCCAGGTCTTCGTGAGGCAGGTCCATCGTGCGAGCGTCGACGATCTCCTCGATCTGGCGTCGTTCCTGGGGTGTGGTCAAGGTCAGTCCGGCCGACAGGCACTGCTGCACAGCGGCATCGCACCCCGCGCGGCTGAAGATGAAGGTGATGCCGGGCAGGAGATGATCGTCGTGGAGCTCGGTGACCACGTCCGTGCGCCATGGCGTGAGCCGGTCCCGGTTCGGTCGGCGCCCGCGGCGCCGCTGCTCGGGCCATCGGGCTGATTCCCGGGCGATGCGCAGGAGTTCGGGGTTGACGCGTTGATGGGCCTCGTCCACGAAGAGATCGAGCAACCTGTCCCCCACCATTACCTGTTGCCATAGTGGGACAGGTCGGTGCTCATCGACGATGACGTCCGTGGCGCCCCGGACCGTGCCCAGCCACTCTCCGAATTCCTCGGCGTTGCTCACCGTGGCCGATAGTGCTGCGAGCAGAACACCCTGGGGCAGGTGGATGATCACCTCCTCCCAGACCGGTCCCCTGAATCGATCGGCGAGGTAGTGCACTTCGTCCATCACTACGAAGCCCAGCTGGTCCAGGGTGGGCGAGTCGGCATAGAGCATATTGCGCAGGACCTCGGTCGTCATCACGACGATCGGAGCCTCGCTGTTGATGGAATTGTCTCCCGTGAGCAGCCCTACCCTGTCGGCTCCGTAGCGTGCGGACAGATCGTGGAACTTCTGATTGGACAGGGCTTTGATCGGCGTCGTGTAGAAGCACTTGCGGCCCAGCCGCAGGGCCTGGTGCACCGCGAATTCACCGACAACCGTCTTGCCTGCTCCGGTGGGGGCCGCCACGAGAACGCTGTGGCCGCGTGCAAGAGCCAGGCAGCCCTCACGTTGGAAGCCGTCGAGGCCAAAGGGATAGAGGTCGGGGAAGTCTCCGAGCAGCGATCGATCATGCACGGCCGCGTGCCGCTCGGCCGGGGTCGGCTCGCTCCTCGGTCGAGACACGACGTCAGGCTACGCGCCCGCTGGTCCCCGCACGACGGGCAGTGCCGCCGTCTCGATGCTGATGATCGCGGGGAGCGGGCCGACGCGCTCTCCGTCCGCGTAAGCCATCTGGCCGGGCGCGTCGAGCTCGATGGTCGAGGCACGCGTGGTGGACACGTAAGGCGTCTGGATGTGCGTGCCGCTGAAAACCTGGGGGAACACCCTCAGGAACGTTGACTTACGGACCCCATGCAGCCATGTCACATCGAGCATGCCGTCGTCGGGTTGCGCATCAGGGCACACGCGCATGCCGCCGCCGTACGACGCCCCGTTGCCCACCGCGACGAGCATCGCGTCGCCGCTGACCTTCCTGCCGTCGAGGACCGCCCGGTAGGGCACTGGGCGAAAGGTGCGCAGTTCACCCAGGATCGCCACGAGGTAGCGGGCATTGCCGCTCGGCCAGGACATCACATTTGCGCGCTCGTTGACGAGCGAATCGAAGCCGGAAGAGAGTACGCCGAGGAAGACGCGCTCGGTGCCGTCGGCGGCAACGACTCGACCCAGGTCGATTCGAGCAACGGGCCCCTGAGCCGCCAGGAGTGCCGCGGCCGACACATCCCTCCTTGGGATCCCAAGGGTCCTCGCGTTGTCGTCTCCAGTCCCCGCAGGAACGATGCCCAGCGCCGTCTCGCCCCCCGCCAATTCCTGTGCCGCGAGGTGCAGGCTGCCGTCTCCCCCGCACACGATGACTCGCGCGTCACCGGCCTGTCTGGCCTCACGGACGGCGCGGCGCAGGTCCTCTGCATCCGTCGTGGTCACTACCCGCACATCCACGCCCTGCGCCTGGAGTGTCGCTACGACGTCCGGGAGGAGCTTCGCCACCCTTCCCTTGCCCGAGGAGGGATTGGCGACCACGGTCAGGGCCACGACGGATTAGTCCTGCTCAGCTGATTCGAGGGGGGACGTGGAGTCGTCGTCCCACTCGTCGTAGTCGGGTTCGCCCTTGCGCGCACGGCGTTTGTCGTTGGCGAGGCAGATGCTGATCGCAAACACCATGAGCACGAGGATGGGACCTGCGAGGAGCAGCATGTTGATCGGGTCGCCCGTCGGCGTGGCGACGGCGGCGAAGATGAACACGATGAAGATGATCCAGCGCCACCACGACAGCAGACGCTTGCCCGTGAGGATGCCAGCGAAGTTGAGTAGCACCAGCATGAGGGGCGCGAGGAAGCCCACTCCGAAGACGATCACCATGCGGATGAAGAACGACAGGTAGCGATCGACCGCAACGATGTTCTCGACGTTCTCGGGAGTGAAGCCGAAGAGCAGCTCAAGCCCATAGGGAAGGACGACGTAGGCGAGCATGACGCCCGATGCGAAAAGGGGCACGGCCACCGCAACGAAGCCGATCGCCCAGCGCCGTTCGTTGCGCCGCAGTCCGGGTGTGACGAAGCGCCACAGCTGATAGAGCCACACGGGAGACGAGAGAAGGAGTCCCGTGACCGCAGCGATCTGCAACTGCAAGACGAAGGGATCTGCCACGCCGGTAAGCGCGAGGGTGATGTCACGCCCTTCCGCGCGGGCCTGCTCGACGACCGCTTCGAACGGTGCGGAGAGCCACGCGAAGATCGCGTCGTAGTAGATCCAGCCCACCACCATTCCCACGAGAATGGCGAGGGCTGCCTTGACAACCCGACTGCGGAGTTCGCGCAGGTGCTCGATCAGGGGCATCGCGGCATCGCCGCCGGTGCCCTGGCGGCGGCGCCGTGGGCTCGTGTCCGGCGGAGCAGCCACGGATCAGCTCTCGGCGCGCTCGGCCTGGGGCTTGGCGGGTGCCGGAGTCGCGTCCGCTGCGGGAGCCGGAGGAAGCGACGCCTGGGGAGCGGAGGCGTCGACTGCGGCGGGCGCATCCGGGCCATCCGCACCATCGGCACCCTGCAGGTCCTTGGTCTCTGCCTTGAAGATGCGCAACGAGCGACCGAGGCCGCGGGCAACGTCGGGAAGGCGCTTGGCGCCGAAGAGGAGCAGGATGATCAGGACGAGGACCAGCAGCTCGGGTCCCCTGAGGTTGAACGGCATCTCAGCACCTTTCGTCGCGCGTCGAGCCATGGTAGCCCCCACGGGCGCCGCACACGAGGCTTCGGGCCCTCTAGGGGGTTGGTCCCCCCATACGGCCCAGGGCCGCGAGGGCGGCGTCGCGCACCTGCAGCCGCACCTCAGCGGGATCCAGCACCTCGACTCCCCCGGCCTGGCCCACGACGATGCGTACGAGCCACGCCGGGTCGGCCACGACCACGGTCGCCTCCTGGGCGTCGCCGGTGCCGATGACGGTGGACTCCGGATCCAGCGCCTCGAGCAACCAGCGCGAGCGGGGCCACACCCGGAGGCGCACGGCTGTGCCCTGGCGAGGCGCGACATCAGCCGGAGCAGTGGGGCGACCGCCATCCTCGGCCAGCGTCTCGTCCAGGATGTCGACGGAGCGGATGCGATCGAGGCGGAAGGTGCGCTGCGATCCCGCGGAGCGACACCACGCGGCCAGGTAGGACCTGCCGCCGTGACGCACGATCTCGACCGGCTCGACGACTCGTTCGGTGACCTCATCACGACTCGCACCGGCGTAGACGAGGCGCACGGGCCGGCGCTCGCGAATGGCTCGCGCAAGGTCGTCCGCCGCTGCCTCCCCTGGATCGTCGAGGACCACCGCGGCTGTCTGGCTCACATCAGCGGCCGCCTCGAGCTTGGCGGTCGCACTCGCGAGTGCGGCCCGGTCATGGTCACCCGGCACCTGCGCCAGCATGCGCAATCCGACGAGGAGGGACATCCCCTCCGCCGGGCGCAGCCGCAGCGGTCGATCGAGCGTCTGCGCGTCGATCACGTGGATGCTGCCGTCGTCATCCCAGAACTGGATGTCGATGAGCTGGTCCGGCCCATGGCCCGGCAGGCCGCAGCAGATGGTCAGCCAGAGATCCTGCTCCAACTCCTCGGCTCCGATGCCGAAATGCTCGGCTGCCTCCGAGATGGAGACGCCCGAATGCTGCTCGAGCCACGGCACGAGGGCGAGCAGGCGCGAGAGGCGAGCAGATGCTGTCTCACGCACGTGGTCCTCCATGG
>JBEGMG010000098.1:0-5260 GCA_041183165.1 Actinomycetota bacterium
GCATCGAGCCGACCTGAGCGCAGCGCTCATCCGAGACCCCCCAGGCAAGGCCCGCGACGAATCCCGCGCGGAAGGCATCGCCGACACCGGTCGGATCGAGCACGGCGTCCTCCTGAGGGCAGCCGACCTCGACGACCGGGGCTCCCTTGCGCTCCACGCGGGCACCCTTGTCGCCCAGCGTGGTGATGCGGCACTCCACGCGATCGAGGATCTCCGCGGCCGTCCAGCCGGTCTTCTGCTCGGTGAGCGCCGCCTCGTACTCATTGGTGAAGAGGTACGTCGCGCCGTCGATGAGCCGGCGGATCTCCGGGCCATCCATGCGCGCGAGCTGCTGCGAGGGATCGGCGGCGAAGGGGTAGCCGCGCTGGCGGCATTCGTCGGTGTGACGAAGCATGCCATCCGGATCGGTAGGCCCGATGATGACGAGGTCGGGCTGGCCCACGCGCGCGACCACCGGCGCGAGCTCGATGTCACGCGCCTCGCTCATGGCCCCGGGATAGAACGACGCGAGCTGGTTGGCCTCCGCGTCGGTCGTGCACACGAATCGTGCGGTGTGGTGCACCTCGCTCACGTGGACCGAGTCGGTGTCGACGCCGTGACGCTCGAGCCAGGAGCGGTAGTCCTCGAAGTCCACTCCCACCGCATCGACGAGCACGGGCCGCAGCCCGAGGCAGCCGAGTCCGAACGAGATGTTGGCCGCCACTCCCCCGCGTCGTATCTCGAGGGTCTCGACGAGGAAGGACAGCGACACACGATCGAGCTTGTCGGCGACGAGGGAGTCGGCGAAGCGACCCGGGAAGGTCATGAGGTGATCGGTCGCGATCGACCCCGTCACGATGAGGGACACGCGCGAGACCCTATCGGGCCGCGTTCAGGCTCAGGCGACGGTCAGGAACTCCGTCGCAAGGTGGGCCGAAACACAGCAGGTTGGTTTTGCGTCGAGGCACACACCTGGAAGAAGCCGGGTTCTTGGTGCGATCCCGAATAGAAGGCCGCCGCCTTCACACGAGTGCCCCGGAAGTCCAGCGTGAGGAGGATCCGACCACCCACGTGATCGAATGTGTCCTCGACATCCACGGAGAGGCGAAGAAGGCCGCTGGCAGGCACTGCGGTGGAACCGCCGAGGCCGACATAGGAAAGATTTCTCGGCCGGAAAAACAACTGGTTACCGACCCAGTCGGCTCCGGGGTCCGAGGTGATGCACTGGATTTCAAGATCGAGGGCCAGCGCGGTCACGCGACGATTCTTGAGGGTGAAGGAGATGACTTCGTCGTTGGGCTGAGGGTTCCCGGAGCAACTCGACGGAGGCATCGATGCGATGGTGATCGGCCCTTCAGCCGGCGTCCGGTCGCATTGGACACCGGAGGTGATCGCACCCCACTTGCCATTGACCGGGGCAACCCGCGTGGGTTCCACCGCTGAAGCAGGGCCGGGCGCCGCGAGAGCCACGGAGGCCAGCATGGCGACAACGGGCGTGCAGGCGATGAGGCTTCGTAGAACTGAAGGCGTCATGAGCGGACCATAGCGGCCCGAGGCGGTCAGTGGAAGGAGTCGCCGCAGGCGCACGAGCCGGTGGCGTTGGGGTTGTCGATCGTGAAGCCCTGCTTCTCGATCGTGTCGACGAAGTCGATCGTCGCGCCGCCGAGGTAGGGGGCGCTCATCCGATCGGTGACCACACCAACGCCACTGAAGTCCTTGACCACGTCGCCATCGAGGGAGCGATCGTCGAAGAAGAGCTGGTAGCGAAGTCCGGAGCACCCTCCGGGCTGCACGGCGATGCGCAGCGTGAGGTCGTCGCGGCCCTCAGCCTCGAGCAGGGCCTTGACCTTGGAGGCGGCCGCCTCGGTCAGGACGATGCCGTCAGTGGTCGTGGTTTCCGCGGTCATGGTGCTCCTCCTCGATCGATGCTCTCCTGGCAGGTGCGCCAACGCTGGGACTGCCGGAGTCATTCCAGCATGGCACACCCTCGTGCGGCAGACCAGGCGGCAGCCCGGCGCGACGGATCTACTCCCCGAGCAGGCTGCCCCGGGCCAGCCGCTCGAACACGCGGTAGGGAAGCAGGCGCTTGGCCCATGTCCCTGCCCGATCGCCGGTCGGGCCGACCGTGACTCTCAGCGGTGGCCGGCGCATGTTCAGTACCCGGGACACCAGGGCAGCCGCCTGATCCGGATCCGCCCCGCCGAGCTCGTCGCGCTCCATCTGCTCCACCGCCCGTTTCACGCTCGCGGCGTAGGGGCTCTCACCAGGAACGACGAGGTTCCGGCGGGCTGAAGTGAAGCCCGTGCGGAAGTTGCCCGGCTGCACGATCGTGACGCGCACGCCGAGAGGCTCCACCTCCCAAGCCAGCGACTCCGCCCAGCCTTCGAGTGCGAACTTGCTCGCCGAGTAATGGGACTGGAATGGGATGCCGATCACACCCGCCACGGATCCCAGGAGCACCGCGCGCCCCCTCGCCCGCCGCAGATAGGGAAGTGCGCACTGGATCGTGCGGACAGTCCCCCAGTAGTTCGTCTCGAATTGCGCCTTGGCCTGCTGGACGGGTGTGTCCTCGGCCGGGCCGGCAAGGCCCCACCCTGCCGCCGTCACCACGGCGTCCAGGCGACCGCTCGTGTCGACCGCGCCCGAGATCGCGGCGGCGACGGATGCATCGTCATCGACGTCCGCGACGACGGATGACCAGCCGTTGCCGCCGCCACCACTTCGACTCAGTCCGGTGACCGACCAGCCGTCCGCGTGCAGCCGATCAGCGATGGCGCGACCCAATCCACTGGATGCGCCTGTGACCACTACCGATGGCATCTCTCTCCTCCTCCACGACTCAGCGCGACCACTGGCCCGCGACCCGGGCGGCCCGCTCGGCCAGGGCACGGGCGGCTTCCGCCGGCGTGGCCGGGACTGTGCCGTCGGCGCTGGCCGCGTGCGCCTCGGTGATCCCGAGAGCGACGTACTCCCGCTTGCCGACCTCGACCCGACCCGCAAGGACGACGACCGGGCGCCCCTGATCGAGGGCGGCCGCGGCGACTCCGCTCACGACCTTGCCGCGCAGCGACTGCCAATCGAAGCAGCCCTCGCCCGTGATCACCAGGTCGCTCGCTCCGATTGCTGCTTCGAGGCCCAGGATCCCCATCACCGTCTCGATTCCGGGCACGCGCCGACCACCGAGCAGCATCAGTCCGTAGCCGAGGCCACCACCGGCACCGGCACCGAGCGCGACCGCGGGATCCTTGCCATCCGCCTGACGTCCGATCGCGCGGGAATACGACGCCAGCGCTGCCTCGAGTTGCTCGACGTCCGCGTCGTCCGCGCCCTTCTGCGCGGCGAACCCTCGCGCCGCGCCCCGCGACCCGAGCAACGGCGAGTCCACGTCGCTCGCCACGACGATCTCCACATCTCCGACGCGTGCGCGTGCGGGTGCAAGGTCGACGGTGACGACATCAGTGAGCGCTGCTCCACCCGCGTCGAGTGCGACGGGTGCTCCGGAAGCATCACGCGCGGTGGCACCCAGGGCCGCGAGCATTCCCGCTCCACCATCGGTCGACGCTGTCCCGCCGAGCCCCACGACGATTCGCCGAGCACCCGAGTCGATTGCCGCGGCGATGAGCTGCCCCACGCCGTACGACGTAGCGGCACCGGCATCGCGGCGATCGGGATGGACGAGGGCAAGGCCGCATCCGTGGGCGGATTCGACGTAGCCCGTGCCATCCACCATGAGCACCATGCCGATGGCGGTCTCTCCCATCGGACCGCGCAGCCCGACCGGGGCCATGTCGCCCCCGAGAACCGTCGATACGGCGCGGACGAAGCCAGGACCGCCGTCGGACATCGGGATGAGCGTGAGGGTGTCGTCGGGCGCGCGCGATCGCCATCCGGCAGCGATCGCCTCGGCAGCCTCCACCGCCGACAGGGTGCCCTTGAAGTCATCGGGCGCGATGAGTACGCGCATCCGCTGACCGTATCCAGCCCGGGCGCGGTGGCGAAGCCGGTGCGACAATGCCGATATGGCATTCACCGAGCCGGCTCCCACCCCGCTCGCCCTCCTGCTCCTCGGGCAGGGCGCGGATCCCGAGAGCGAGCGCGGCGTCGAATGCCCCGGGGACCTTCCGCCCGCCAGCGACCCCGATCTCGTCGCGCGTGCAGCCGCAGCCAAGGCGGCTCTCGGCGACCGCGTCTACATCCTCGGTCACCACTACCAGCGCGATGAGGTCATCCAGTTCGCCGACACCACCGGCGACTCCTTCAAGCTCTCCCAGCAGGCCGCGGCGCATCCCGAGGCGGAGTACATCGTCTTCTGCGGTGTGCACTTCATGGCGGAGAGTGCCGACATCCTCACAGCCGACCACCAGCAGGTCGTGCTCCCCGATCTTGCAGCAGGCTGCTCGATGGCCGACATGGCCGCCATCCACCAGGTGGATGCTGCCTGGGCCGCACTCGAGGGCGCCGGTATCGCCTCGACGACCATCCCGATCACCTACATGAACTCCTCCGCCGACATCAAGTCCTTCACCGGACGCAACGGCGGGGCGATCTGCACCTCCAGCAACGCCAAGAGGTCCTTGGAGTGGGCCTTCGAGCGCGGCGAGCGGGTGCTCTTCCTCCCCGATCAGCACCTCGGGCGCAACACCGCCGTTCGCGATCTGGGCATGTCGCTCGACGACTGCGTGCTATGGGATCCGCACCGTGAGCACGGTGGCCTCACCGACGACCAACTGCGAGCCGCGAGGGTGATCCTGTGGCGCGGGCACTGCTCGGTGCACGGTCGCTTCACGGCCGAGAGCGTCGCCGACGTACGCGAGCGCGTGCCCGGGGTGCAGGTGCTCGTGCACCCCGAGTGCCGCTACGAGGTCGTGGAGAGTGCCGACCTGGTGGGCTCCACCGAGTTCATCATCAAGACCCTTGACGAGGCTCCCGCCGGAAGCGCCTGGGCCATCGGCACCGAGCTCAATCTCGTACGCCGCCTCGCCCTGCAGCACCCCGACAAGACGATCGTCTTCCTCGACAAGGATGTGTGCTTCTGCTCGACGATGAACCGCATCGATCTCCCGCACCTGGTGTGGGCACTGGAGAACCTCGTCGATGGGCGCGTGGTCAATCGCATCACCGTCGACGAGGACACGGCCCACTGGGCGCGAGTCGCGCTCGACCGAATGCTGGCGCTCCCGGGCGTGGGCGCCAAGGACTAGGGCGCGAGGCCGGGCGCATCCCACACCGGGAACCACCGGCTGAGATCCATCTCCCACGGCAATTCGCCCTGCAGCAGGTC
>JBEGMG010000099.1:0-2621 GCA_041183165.1 Actinomycetota bacterium
GCCACGAGGAAGACCACGATCCCGGCGAGCGCGTCCTGGCGCGGGTAAGCCAACATGCCGGAGCGTTGCATGCGCTGGAGGCTACCGAGGACGAACCTCGGAGTGCGAAGGTCAACGCACGGGGTGGTGCGCACTCGGAGCGCGCGGCTCACATCCAGCATCGCCGGGGCAAGTTCGTTCCCGGGAATTCCTCGAGAGTCCACCCGTGGATCCTGGCGAACTCCACGCGATGTCCGAACCCTGCACCGTGGATGGTGCGTCTGATCGTTCGTGGAACCCACCATGCGACGATGCTCGGCGGTGATCCCTTGGGCGATGGCGATGACGCTCGCCGCGTCAGTCGCAGCCGCGCCAGCCACGGCCCCGGCGGCAACCGCTCCGATCATCGACCTGCCCGCGATGCCCGCTGCCGCCCCAGCGCCCACCGGGTGGAGCCTCTCCCCGATCCAGCCAGCGGCCATGGACGAGGTCTCGCGGGCACTGTGGTGGCGAGACACTCTGGGCGTGGTGTTCGGCACCCGGGGCAACGACGACGACGACGGCGCACGGCTGGATGCGGTCCACGTCGGGGGTGCGTGGCGGTTGCCGGTCGCGCGTGGCATCGACCTCACGCTGCGCAGCGAGCTCCAAGGCACGCGCACCTCGGTCGATGCGTGGCGGACGGGTGCGACCTGGTCGGTGGATCTTTCACCCAACGCATCGATCGGCGCGTCCGCGTGGTGGAGCGTGTCCGAAGATCGCACGATCGATGGAACGGCGGCGATCGGCGGCGAGGGATCGGCGATCCTGGGCTTCACGCTTCGGTTCTGATCGGCGGGCGGCACCGATCCCTGCGCAAGCACGGACGAACTGCGCGGAGCGCACCGCGCTAGCCTCCGGTCAAGGAGGCCTTCCCATGGTCGAGATCTCGGTTCGTTATGAAGGTGACCTGCGGTGCAGCGCACGTCACGGCCCGTCAGGATCCACCCTCGTGACGGACGCTCCCGTCGACAACCACGGCAAGGGCGAGTCGTTCTCGCCGACCGACCTGCTCGCTGCGGCCCTGCCTGCCTGCATGATGACGATCATGGGAATCGTCGCTGCCCGCGAAGGGATCGACCTGCGCGGCATGACGGCCACGACGACGAAGGTCATGTCGACCGATGCCCCGCGGCGCATCGCCTCGTTGCACACCAACATCTCGCTGCCGATCGCCGCCGACCACCCCCACCGCGGGAAGCTCGAACAGGCGGCGCACACCTGTCCGGTCCACAAGAGCCTGCGGGAGTCGATCGAAGCCGACGTGACGTTCATGTACCAAGGCTGAGGCCCGATGGTGATCCCGGCCAGGAAAGGCTGGGTCCAAGAACCTGATTTCGAACCGCTTCCGCCGTCCTGGTGCGATTGAGCAGCCCGATGACGTGACATGTCGGCAAGAGTCACGTATGCTTCGGAGCCCAAAGGGCGATTAGCTCAGCTGGCTAGAGCGCACGGATCACACCCGTGAGGTCGAGGGTTCGAGTCCCCCATCGCCCATTCAAACCGAGCGCGGCCGCCTCCGGCAGGCGCGCCCGTTCGCCGTACCGCCCGCATCAGCCTTGCTGGCGACCCAGTCGACTGCTCCATTGGCCCGTCTCGCTCCTAGGGGCGACGTTGCCTCTTCGGTAGAGTTTCGGTCATGCAGTTGACCGACCTTCGATGCGCCGCCGGGCTGATGGCCGGACTCCTCTCGGCCGCCCACGCCGATGCACCTCGCGTGTGGTGCTGGTCCGCGCCCGAAGGTCCTGCTGCCTCACGCGCCGCGCTCGTGCCGCTGGTGCGGGTGTGGATCCCCCCCGGGGGTGCCGATCCGACCGCAACCGCTGACCAGGTCTGCAACGAGATCGTGGCCCGGAACCTCGGCGCCGGCGACATCGCCATCACGATCCTCAACTGGGGTCGCGGAACCCTCATCGGCAACCCGCTCGACGCCATGACGGGCACCGGACTGTCGGACACCCTCAACCGAGGAACCCCCTGGGCCGCCAACGGCATCGCTGCCATGGGAGCCTGGACCGAGGCCTTCATCGCCCGCTACCAGCATCGGCAGATCGTCGACGGAATCCCATCACCGTCGCGTTTCCACATGGACAGTGAGCTTCGACTGCCTGCGCTCTGCTACCTGCCGGACATCGATGACTGCTGGGGCACCGCGCCGCTGCAGGTGTTCGATGCCATGCAGGATGACCCGCGATGGGCCGTCGAGCGACTGCCTATGAATCCAGCGGGCATCCCGGCGCTCCTCACGATGGCGGAACTGCACGCCGCCGCCGGCGCCCCCGGGCATGATGCCTCCCTGCCCCGCGATCATCCAGTGAACCGTGCGTGGAGCGCATGGTGGGATGGTGTCATGCGCGAAGCCGTCGAGGGCGCGTTCGACCATGCGTTCTACGCCCGAGTGCGGGCGGCATGGCCGTTGGTTCGGTGCAGCGAGTTCGCCCAGTCGATGCGCCTCGACGGCGGCATCGAACCCGGCGGCGGCCGGCGCGAGTACGTCGACTTCGAGTGGTGGAACGAGGGATGGATGCGTTCAGCGTGGTGCGGACGCGCTGACCTGCAGGCGCCTGCGTTCTACGTGTTCGGCGAGACGTTCGTCGATCCGG
>JBEGMG010000100.1:0-3635 GCA_041183165.1 Actinomycetota bacterium
CGAGCGCGCGGCGCTGGGCGGAGTTGCGTCCCGCTGCTCTCGGTCGACTCTGGGAGGTGTGTCGCGCGACGCCCGGCGTCGCGGTCGCCGACGTCGGCTTCGGGCTCGAGTGCGATGAGGAACTGCTGCATGACACCCGCAGCCCCAGGCGGCACGCGGCGACTCTCACGGCCCTGGCCGCAGCGGACGCGGTCGTCGCGGTCGCATCAGCCGATCCCGTGGGCATCGATCGGCTCCTTGTCGGGCTCGAGGACGTGAAGCGCATCGTGCCGGACACTCCCGTGCACGTGGTCGTGACTCGGGTGCGCCGGAGCGTCCTCGGCGGCGACCCCGAAGGCCAGATCCGCGAAGCCTTACGTCGCCACGCCGGAGTCACCGACATCACGTGCGTGCCGGATGACCGTGCGGCGTACGACGCCTGTCTTCGACAGGGCCGGACCCTCGCCGAGGCCGCACCGCGGTCACCGGCACGCGGTGTTCTCCGCGAATTCGCGCGCCGGACGATGGCCGTGTCCGAAGAGCGGCAGGCGGTGCCCGCCTAGGATCAGCGCATGCCCGACGCACCCGCCTACTCCGGACTCATCGTCGACTGGGGTGGCGTGCTCACCACGGACATCAACTCCTCCGTGCGTCGCTGGGCGGAGCGCCACTCCGTCGACCTCTCCGCCTACGCCGACGTCATGCGCACGTGGCTGGGGCCCGAGGGCGAGCTCGAGGCGATGCTCAACCCCATTCACGCTCTCGAGCGTGGCGAGATCGAGGTGCCGCACTTCGAGGAGGTGCTGGCGGGTGAGCTGAGTCGCCGCACCGGCACCCCCGTGGTCGCCGAGGGGTTCCTCGCGCGGATGTTCGACGAGTTCGAGCACGCGCACGACATGAATGCCCTCGTGCGCCGCGCGCGTGAGAGGGGGATCCGCACGGCCCTTCTCTCCAACTCCTGGGGTGACTTCTACCCCCGGGATCTGTGGGACGGGATGTTCGACGTCGTAGTGATCTCAGGGGAGGTCGGCATGCGCAAGCCCGACGCTGAGATCTTCCATCTCACCCTGGAGCTCATGGATCTCCCAGCCTCCGCGTGCGTCTTCGTGGACGATCTGGCGCACAACATCACGGCCGCGGTGGACCTCGGTCTCGTCGGTGTGCGCCACGTCACCTACGAGGAGACGCTCACGGAGCTCGAGACACTGTTCGGCATCGATCTCGCCTGAGCGACGTGATCACGCCGGGTGGCGTGGCACGATGGCGTCGTGGCCGACCGCCTCTCTGCCCTCGACTCGTCGTTTCTCTACCTCGAGGGTCCGGCCACGCCCATGCATGTGGGAAGCCTCACCCTCTTCCAGGAGCAGCCGGGGGTGCTCGACCACGAGCGCCTCGTCAAGCTCATCCGGGACCGCATCGCCTACGTCCCGCGCTACCGCCAGCGCCTCCGCGAGGTCCCGGGGCGCCTCGCGTCACCCGTCTGGGTGGACGACGAGCGCTTCGATGTCACCTTCCATGTGCGCCGGTCCGCGCTGCCGGCCCCCGGCTCGCTACGCCAGCTCAATGACCTCGTCGCGCGGATCATGAGCCGTCCGCTCGACCGACGCCACCCCCTCTGGGAGGTGTACCTCGTCGAGGGAGTCGAGGGCAACCGCTTCGCGCTGCTCAGCAAGACCCATCAGGCCATGGTCGACGGCATAACCGCCGTGGACCTCGGCGAGGTCATCCTCGAGGAGAGCGACCAGGTGCGCGGTGCTCCCGTGACCACCTGGCGTCCCGCGCGCGGGCCGAGTTCGGTGGAGCTTGTCGCGGGCGCCCTGGGAGACGTCGTCGGTCATCCGACGGCACTGGTCGATGTCATGCGCGGGGGGCTGGGCACCGCGCGGCAGGCCGTGGGCGATGCGGTCGCCACCGTCGTCGCCGCGGTGCGTCCCCACGAGCCGAATCCACTCATCGTCGAGGTGGGCCAGCAGCGCCGATTCACCACGGTCGACCTGAGGCTTGACGATCTCCGCGAGGTGCGCAAGGCGCGCGGGGGCACGATCAACGACGTCGCACTCGCAGTCGTAGCCGGGGCCCTGCGCTCCTGGCTGCTCTCCCGCGGAGCCCCGGTCACCCACGAGACCATCGTGCGCACCCTCGTGCCCATGAGCGTCGCTGGCGATCCCGATGCCGCGAGCCTGGTCGACGCCTTCCTGCTCGATCTGCCGGTCGGTGAGCCCGACCCCATCATCCGACTCCAGCGCATCGCATTCGACACCTCGCGCTACGGCGAGGAGGCCAGGCCGGTCGGCGCCAAGGCCATGGTCGGCCTGGTCGGTTTCGCCCCGCCGACCCTGCACACCCTGGGCGCGCGGGTGGGAGCCTCGCTGTCGCAGCGTGCCTACAGCCTCACCATCACGAACGTCCCAGGACCGCAGACACCGCTGTATGCAGGTGGCGCACGCATGCTTGCCGCCTATCCGATCGTCCCTTTGACTCCGCGTCATGCCCTGAGCATCGGCATGACGTCGTACGATGGCGGTGTGTTCCTCGGGTTGAATGCCGATCGGGATTCACTGCCCGATCTCGACGTCCTCGCACAGGCATTGCGCGAGTCGCTCTCCGAGCTCGTCGAGGCCACACGCGGCCCGCGCCACCTCACGGTGGCGGAGTGACGATGAGCGGCACGCATGCCTGATTCGCAGTCTCCTCCGACACGTCGAGGTCTCGTCCTCGGTGGGGGTGGCGTCCTCGGAGGCGCATGGGCCGTCGGTGCCCTTCAGGCCATCGAAGAAGTGCACGGCATCGACCCGCGCGGCTTCGACGTCATCGTCGGCACCTCCGCCGGATCGGTCCTGGGCGCGCTCGTGGCCGCGGGAGTAAGCATCGATTCTCTGCGCGACCACCAGCGCGGCGAGGCCATCACGGAGGGCCCGCTCGCGGGGTATCTGTGGGACTACGAGACCGCCACCGGTGGCCGTCGCCCCTCGATGCCGCGACTGCGCGGGCCCGGTTCGGTGCGCCTCATGGCGTCATCCCTGCGCCATGGGCTCAAGATGCCTCCCACGGCAGTCCTCTCGGCCTTCATGCCCGTGGGCAACGGGTCGCTGGAGCGCGTGGGCCATCTCATCGATGCGATCACGCCCTTCGGGGAGTGGTCGCCGCATCCGGCGCTGTGGATCGTTGCCATGGACTACGAGGCCGGTCACCGCGTCGTCTTCGGGCGCGAGGATGCGCCCCCTGCTCCACTTGCGGACGCCGTGATGGCGTCGTGCGCCATCCCCGGATGGTTCGAGACCGTGACGATCGATGATCGGACCTACATCGACGGCGGTGCCTGGTCCGCAACCTCTGCCGACGTACTCGTGGGTCGGGGCCTGGAGGAGGTCTACGTCGTCGCTCCGATGGTGTCCTTCGAGACCGATGAACCCGACACCCTCCTCACCCGACTCGAGCGTCGGTGGCGCGGGAGCGTCACTCGACGGTGCGAGTCCGAGGTCGAGGAGCTGCGCGCGGACGGGGCACGGGTGACTGTCCTCGGGCCGGGCCGGGAGGACCTCGAGGCGATGGGCGGCAACATCATGGACGGACGCCGTCGACTCGAGGTGCTCGAGACCTCCCTGAGGACGAGCCGGGTGGCCCTGGAGCACGGCGGATCTGGCAGGCTGGCCGAC
>JBEGMG010000101.1:0-3380 GCA_041183165.1 Actinomycetota bacterium
GGGTCGCCTTGCGGGCCCGTGGGTCCGGGGTCGCCCTGAGGTCCGGGCGGGCCTGTGGGTCCGGGGTCGCCCTGAGGTCCGGGCGGGCCGCTTGCTCCAGGGGACCCCGACGGCCCACGAGCGCCTGTTGCCCCTTGAGCGCCCGCAGGACCCTGTGGACCTGTGGCTCCTTCCGGACCTGTCGGCCCGATGGGTCCGGCAACCGACCAGATGAGCGTGCGCTCGCGGGTGAAGCAGGGGCGCGTCGTACGCGGTATTCGCATCTCACCGGTCGCACGATCGACGCAGGCGCGGATGACGGACTCGGGCTGCTTCGGCTGTGCGGCCTGCGTCGACGTGGCCATGGTGCCCAGGCCGATGAGCGTCGCGGCGACAAGGAGCCCCATGCCCGCAGCGAGTGCGCGCGCGGGTCCCCAGGGCATTGCTCCAGTGTGAGTGGATAGTGCCCCGGTGACTCCCCTGCGCCGGTCAGCATTCGGTCACGCGCCGGTCACGCCATGCCCTAGCCTCATGGGCAGCTAGGCATCCACGTACTAGTGGATGAAGTACATCGTGTTGGGCATGAGGAACCCGCGCCTGAGGTGACCGTAGGACATGTCGCTCACCTGGTCGCCGACGCTGGCGACGATGGTGAAGCCGCGTCGCTCCAAGTCCTTGCGTGCGACAGCCTTGTACTCACCGGTGCTGAGATCGGGAGCGCGGTCACCGCGCATGATGTAGCGATCCCATCCCTTGATGCCGCGGGCTTCAAGGCACGACACCATCGCAGCCTTCGTGTCGCGGTTCCCTGAACTCACCAGAGCGATGTGCACTCCGAGGCTCTTGAGACGATCGAAGAGATTGCGGGTCTGCGGGATGCTCGAGTAGCCACAGGAGTCGACGTACTCGGTCCAGGTCGTGGGGTTGAACGAGAACTGCGGATCCTGGGCGAGTGAGTAGCTGTAGCTATTGAGTAGCGTCTCGTCGACATCGAAGACGACCATGGCCTTGCAAGCACGCACCTCGGCCTGAGTGGTGCCACACCGATCGCGCGTCCAATCGCGGACAAAGCGCCATGCTGCGAGCGCGACGTCTGCGCGGTCGCGCGATATACCGTTGCCCGTGTAGTAGGCCTCGACCTGGGGCGCCATATAGGAACCAACGTTGTAGGTCTCATGGGCGATGGGTGGGAGGTTCTGCCCGGAACCGATGATGACCCGATCTTCGACCACCGGGCCGGGGTTGACCGGAAAGGCGGCAGCCTGCGCGGCTGTTGGCGATGCCAGTGCGATCGCGAGCGTGACACCCGTGACCCACCGGGCGACGGCGCTCACGCCATCTCCGGTGCGGTCTCGAGTTCCTGCATCGCTGCGGGGTCGAGCGTGACGAGTGCGGCGTCGCAGTTCTCGTGCAGGTGCTCGAGGGAGCCGGTGCCCGGGATGGGGAGCATCACGGGGGACCGCTGCAAGAGCCACGCCAGTGCCACCTGAGCCGGGGTGCAGTCGTGGCTGGCGGCGATGTGGGCAAGCGGCCCGTCGGCTGCGACCAGCGCCCTGTTGCCCAGGGGGAACCACGGGATGAAGCCGATCCCCTCGCGGGTGCAGTGGTCGAGGAGGTCCTCGCTCTGACGCAGACCGGCGTGGAAGAGATTCTGCACGCTGACGATCTCCATGACCTTGCGCGCCCGCTCGAGCTCGTCAATGGAGACCTCAGACAGGCCTACGTGCCGGATGAGCCCCTCGGCCTGCATGTCCTTGATGACGCCGAATTGCTCATCCTCAGGGACCTCGGGATCGATGCGATGCAACTGCCACAGGTCGATGCGCTCCACCCCGAGCCTGCGCAGTGACATCTGCACGCACTGGCGCAGATACTCCGGACGACCCACCGATGCCCACGCATCCGGTCCCTGACGCGTGAGGCCGCCCTTGGTCGCGATGATGACGCCGTCGTAGGGATCACCCGCCCGACCGGTGTGCAGCGCCTCGCGGAGGAGGTCTTCGCTCACAAAGGGGCCGTAGGAATCGGCGGTGTCGATGAAGTCGACGCCGAGCGCGACGGACTCGCGTATCACGCGGATGGCCGCATCGCGGTCGGGCGGATCACCCCAGATGCCGGGGCCTGTGATGCGCATCGCGCCGAATCCGAGTCGGTAGACGGTCATCGGGTCCGACGTACCCAGCGTGAACTGTCCAGAGGAGTGCACAGGCTTCGTCATGGGGCCATCGTGGCAGACTCCCGCCCATGGCTGACGTCTACGCACCTGATCCGGACCGCTACGACGGGCGCATGCCCTACCGGCGATGCGGCCGCAGCGGCCTGCTGCTGCCGGCAGTGACTATCGGCTGCTGGCATAACTTCGGTGACGACACTCCCCTCGAGACCCAGCGCGACATGCTGCGCACAGCATTCGATCTCGGCATCACTCACTTCGACCTGGCCAACAACTACGGTCCGCCATACGGATCCGCGGAGATCAACGTCGGGCGCATCCTGCGCGAGGACTTCGCAGGCCTGCGCGATGAGCTGGTCATCTCGAGCAAGGCGGGCTGGGACATGTGGCCCGGGCCCTACGGTGATCTCGGATCACGCAAGTACATCCTCGCGTCACTCGACCAGTCGCTTGAGCGCCTCGGCCTCGACTACGTCGACATCTTCTATCACCATCGTCCCGATCCTGAGACCCCGCTCGAGGAGTCGATGGGCGCGCTCGCGACCGCGGTGCACTCAGGGAAGGCGCTCTACGCCGGCATCTCCTCCTACTCTCCATCGCGCACGATCGAGGCGGCACGCATCCTCGGTGACATGGGCGTGCCCCTGCTCATCCATCAGCCGTCGTACTCGATGTTCAACCGCTGGATCGAGGGCGATGGCCTCATCGAGACGTGCGGTGACCTCGGCGTCGGGATCATCACCTTCAGCCCGCTCGCCCAGGGCATGCTCACCGATCGCTACGCGCAGGGAATCCCGGCCGGTTCACGAGCCGAGCAGGGCAAGTCGCTCGATCCCGCCATGGCCCATGACGACAACCTCGCCCGAGTGCGCGGTCTTGCCGGCGTGGCTCGCGAACGTGGTCAGTCGCTCGCGCAGATGGCGATCTCCTGGACCCTTCGTGACCCTCGTGTCACCTCGACCCTGCTCGGAGCGAGTAGTGCGCATCAGCTGCGCGAGACCGCTGCCGCGGCGGAGCGCCTGGACTTCACTCCGGCGGAGATCGCCGCGATCGACGAGTACGCCGTCGAGGCCGGTATCGACCTCTGGCGCGACCAGTCGCGCTTCGATTAGGACTCAGGGAGCTGCCAGGACCCGCACGCCGCGCGTGCGCTGGATGGTGAGGCGCACGTCCGGCCCGGCGGTGCAGCTCAGGATGTGGCCTCCGGCATCGCGAGCCTTCGTCAGGC
>JBEGMG010000102.1:0-2718 GCA_041183165.1 Actinomycetota bacterium
CCTTCTGGATCGCGTCGTAGAGGGTGGGATTGCCCGCGGGGTCACCGCCGCCCTGGCGAGCCGCGACCTCGATGTTTTTGATGAGACGGGCAAAGAGCTTGCCGCGTCGGGCATCGACAACGGCCTTCTTGTGCTTGGTGGTCGCCCACTTGGAGTGGCCGCTCATGCGTACTGCCTCACAATCTGGACGAACATCTCGTGGAAGCGCGGGTCACCGGTGAGTTCCGGATGGAACGACGTGGCGACGAGCGGCCCCTGCCTGACCGCGACGATGGTATCCGCCCCGCCCAAGGGGCCCGGCGGGCCGGCGGAGCCGGACCTCTCGGGCTGCGTCACCCGGGCGAGCACCTCGACCCCCTCGCCCACGGACTCGACCCATGGGGCGCGGATGAAGACCGCGGTAAAGGCGGCGTCGAGACCGCTGACATCGATGTCGGCTTCGAACGAGTCCACCTGGCGGCCGAATGCGTTGCGGCGAACCACCATGGAGATCCCGCCGATCGTTTGCTGATCCGCGCGTCCGTCGAGCGCCACATCGGCCAGCATGATCATCCCCGCGCAGGAGCCGTACATCGGCATGCCCTCGGCCCGTGCGGTGCGCAGCGGCTCCATGAGCCCGTCGCGCACGGCGAGCATCGACATCGTCGTGGACTCTCCGCCGGGGATGACCAGTGCCTGGACGGATCCCAGGTCATCGGTGGACCCCACGGGCACGGCGCGCGCACCCGCCCCCTCGAGAGCACGGAGGTGCTCGCGGACGTCACCCTGGAGGGAGAGGACGCCGATAGTGGGCGCGGAGCGGCCGCTGTCGGACTGCGTCACCAGCCTCGATCTTCGAGACGATGGTGGACCGGGATATCGGCGACGTTGATGCCGACCATTGCCTCGCCCAGGCCACGCGACACCTTGGCGACGACATCGGCATTGTCGAAGTGCCGGGTCGCCTGCACGATGGCCTCCGCACGCTTGGCGGGCTCGCCTGACTTGAAGATGCCCGAGCCCACGAAGACACCGTCGGCACCCAGCTGCATCATCATCGCGGCATCCGCAGGAGTGGCGATGCCGCCCGCAGTGAAGAGCACGACCGGCAGGCGGCCCGCCTTGGCGACCTCGACCACGAGGTCATAGGGCGCCTGGAGTTCCTTGGCGGCGACGTAGAGCTCGTCCTCCGAGCGTGCGGCAAGCGCTCGGATCTCCCCGAGGATTCGCCGCATATGCGTGACCGCATTGGAGACGTCACCCGTGCCGGCCTCGCCCTTGGATCGGATCATGGCCGCGCCCTCGGTGATGCGTCGCAGCGCCTCGCCCAGGTTGGTGGCGCCGCACACGAAGGGAACGGTGAACTGCCACTTGTCGATGTGGTTGGAGTAGTCGGCGGGCGTGAGGACTTCGGACTCATCGATGTAGTCGACGCCTAGGGACTGGATCACCTGCGCCTCAGCGAAGTGTCCGATGCGCGCCTTGGCCATCACGGGAATCGTCACCGCGTCGATGATCCCCTCGATCATGTCGGGATCCGACATGCGCGCTACGCCGCCCTGGGCACGAATATCCGCAGGAACCCGCTCGAGCGCCATGACGGCGACAGCGCCGGCATCCTCGGCGATCTTGGCCTGATCGGGTGTGACGACGTCCATGATGACGCCGCCCTTGAGCATCTCCGCCATGCCCCGCTTCACGCGGGTGGTGCCGGTGACGTGGCTGGTGGAATCCGACACGATGACCTCTCACGACCGTGGGCGCCGCGACGCCCGCGGCACAGCCCCATCGTAGTCGGGTGCGCCGAGGGCGCCAGGTAGAGGTGCGGGCAGCCTCAGGTGACCTTGGGCTTCATGGTCTTGTCGAGCAGGACGACCCACTCCTGGCCGATGGCGAAGGGCATCTGAGTGCCGTCCGGCAGCACGAACCGGGTGCCCTCCTCCATCGTGGGCCGCTCCCAGGTCACCGACCACATGCGGCCGTCGCGGAGCACCAGGGCGGCGCCCTCCCCCACCGTCTCGATGAACGGCGTCCTGCCGCCGTAGCGGTCGCCGTACCCGGAATCCGTCTGCACCGCCGATTGGATGACCACGGTCGCCGCACGCTGGGGACCACCCTCGGTGGACCGTGACTCCTCGCCGTTGAGTCCGACGATGAAGTTGCCCGCCTCCTCATCCCATGTGAAGGACACCTCCGATGAGGGCCAGGTCATCGTCACCGACTTCACCGGCTTGCCCCCTGCTGGCGGCTCCTCGGAGAACACGAATCCGATATCGCGGGCGAGTGCCGCATCGGGCGCAGCCGCCAGCAGCACGCGCGGATCCGCCATGTGGTCGACCGGTGCCGGCCTGCCGGGGTCGTTGGTGAACGCCTCGTAAGCCTTGTCGGCAGACACGTCGTAGAGGTTGGCGGCGGCAATCACCGGGAGCAGCTTGCTCTGCGCACCGGAATTGGAGAAGGCAACCTTGCCGAAGGGCGCGAGGATGTCCATGTCGCTAATGCGCGCTGATCGCACCGGGCCGATAACGTCGGGCAACTGGGAGTTGTAGATCGCGAGCAGACGGGTGAGGTCCCACTCGACCTCCTCGACATAGACCAGGTCCGCGGCCTGGAGGCCGGCGTGAGGCTGGGCAGCACGTGTGTTGTCGATCTTGATCGCCAGCACGGGCTTGCCCTCGCCTCCGGGTAGACCGGAGAAGGGCGAGGCACCCGGTGGGATGCCGGCCGAGGACGAGGGTG
>JBEGMG010000103.1:0-4972 GCA_041183165.1 Actinomycetota bacterium
GGCCACCGCGACCTTACTGGCACCGGTTGCGATCGCCTCGTCGGCGCGGTTGACGTTGACCTTCGTGCCGAGCTTCTCCTCCATCCACATGCGCGCGCCACCGGCGCCGCAGCAGAAGGAGGTCGGCCCGTGGCGCTCCATCTCGACCAACTCCACGCCGGGGACCCGCTGGATGAGATCGCGCGGCGGGACGTAGACGTTGTTGTGGCGGCCGAGGTAGCAGGGGTCGTGGTACGTGATCTTCTCCTTGACACCGGACTCCGGAGGAGTGACGGGCGTCAGGCGGCCCTCCTGCACCAGTGTGGCCAGCAACTGCGAGTGGTGCACCACCTCGTAGTTGCCACCGATCTGCGGGTACTCACGGCCGAGGGTGTTGAGGCAGTGCGGACAGGTGACGACGATCTTCTTCGCCTTGATCTCGTTGAGTACCTCGACGTTCTGCATCGCCTGCATCTGGAAGAGGAACTCATTGCCGGCGCGGCGTGCAGGATCACCGTTGCAGGTTTCACCCTCGCCGAGGACCATGAAGTTGACCCCGGCGATGGTGAGGAGTTCAGCGACCGCCTTGGTGGTGGCCTTGGCACGGTCTTCGAACGCACCCGCGCAACCGACCCAGAAGAGGTACTCGACGTCGTCGGGGATTTGCTCCTCCCCGTCCATGCCGAAGACGCGAACCTCGAAGTCGACCTCCTCGATCCATGCGTTGCGACCGGAGGCGTTCATGCCCCACGGGTTGCCCTTGGTCTCGACGTTCTTGAACATGCCATTGAGCTCGGCAGGGAACGACGTATCGATCATCACCTGGTAGCGGCGCATGTCGATGAAGTGGTCGATGTGCTCGATGTCGACGGGGCACTGGTAGACGCAGGCGCCACAGGTGGTGCACGACCACAGGGCGTCCTGATCGATGACCGGGCCGGACTGGTCGCGGTGGCCGGCGGCGTCGTAGCCGTCCGTGTCCTTGTGCTCGATGCCATCGCGCGGCCCGACGAGCGGGCGCTCGACGGCCTCCTTGACCGACGTCGGCATCGTTGCAAGGACGGCCTCATCCACCTCGCCGATCGGCGGGTTGGCGCCGTCATTGGCCTTCTGCGCGGCCATGACGTACGGCGCCTTCGCAAAGGAAGCCTCGCGCAGATTCATGATCATGAGCTTGGGGCTGAGCGGCTTGCCGGTCGCCCACGCCGGGCACTGCGACTGGCAGCGCCCGCACTCGGTGCACGTGGCGAAGTCGAGCGTGTCCTTCCAGGTGAAGTCCTCGATACGCCCCACGCCGAAGGTGGCGTCATCAGCCGGATCCTCGAAGTCGATGGGCTTGCCGCTGGAGTACATCGGCAACAGCGGGCCGAGGCCGTTGGGCAGACGCGAGAAGGCGACATTGATCGGCGCGAGGCCGATGTGCAAGTGCTTGGAGTAGAGCACGATCAGCAGGAAGCCCAGGATCACCGCAATGTGCAGGATGACGCCGAGGAACTCAAGAACCTCGAGGGTGGGGACGCCGAGCGGCTCCATGAGCGACGCGATCCAATTGGAGAAAAACGCGCCCGGAAGCTGGCCGTAGATGGCGAGCTTGGCACCGCGGTAGAGCTCCAGTGTCCATAGGACGTTGAAGATCATGAGCAGCACGATCCATGCCGCGCCTGTGTGCGAGCCGAAGAAGCGCGATGCGCGCCCCTCCTTGGCGGGGTTGTTGAGCAGGCGGATGATGGCGAACATCACGATGCCGACGAAGACGAGGATGACGAAGAGGTCCTCGAGGAAGAGCACGATCGGCCAGGTGCCGATGATCGGGAACCAGAAGTTCTCGATGTAGACCTCGCCGAGGGCCTCGGCGACCGTGATGCCCAGGACGAGGAAGCCCCAGAACGCGAAGACGTGCGCGATGCCGGGGATGGCCCACTGCAGCAGCTTCTTCTGACCCAGGACCTGGGTGCCCTCGAGTTCGGCCCGCTTGCCCACGTGGCTGGTGCGGCCCACGGCCGGCTGGCCCGAGCGGATCATGCCCTGCAGGAAGAGGATGCGTCGGGCGGCGAAGAACGCGGCCACCAGGATGATGGTCGTCCCGAGCACGATCCGGACGACGTCGAGGGTCTCCATGGCGGCAGGCTACTACCGGTCAGTAGCCCCCGCCGGGAACGGCGTCAGCCTGACGAGGTGCTCGGCGCGGGGTGCGTCACCGAATCGGGCGTTCCCTTGTCGGCGTCGGCACCTGCCCGCTTGAGAAGGACGTAGCCGACGATGCCAGCGAGGAGCACGAGCACGGCGGTGATGTACATCATGGTTGCGAAGGCGACGCCGTATGACGCGGTGGCGTCTGCCAGGGCCTCCTTGCCCAGGGATGTGGTCGGTGCGGTGCTCTGCGCGGCGTAGGTCGTGACAGCGTCGAGCCCTGTGCCGATCTGGGTCGCGGGCACGCCGGCAGCCTCGAGCTTGGCGGTCGTGCCACCGAAGGTGAGCTTGTCGATGACGATGGTCGACGCAGCGAAGCCCAGGGCGTAGAAGAACTGCCCGACGGTGAGGCGGGAGCTCGTCACGGGTCCGAAGTACTTGGCCGTCGCCTCCTGGAGGATGAGCGAGCCGTAGGGCACGGCGGCGATGACGACTCCGGCACCGACGAGGAACTCACCCGGGAAGAAGAGCCAGAAGTGCGTGCTCGTGTGCGTGAGTGCGAGGAGTACCAGGCCGACTGCGGTGACGGCGCCGCCCAAGAGGAGGACGACGCGCGCGGTCAACTTGCCGGAGGACATCAGGCGCCCTGTGACGAGCCCGGAGATGATCCCCGCAATGAGGAGGGGTAGCTGCCACAGGGAAACCTCGAGTGTCTTGAGCCCGTTGATGTACTGCCACAGGTTGGTGAGCTGCAGGAAGGCGACGGCGTTGCCGAAGTTGTAGATGAATCCGGCGACCATGGCTGCGAGGAAGATCGGGTTCTTCAGGATGCTCACCGGGAAGAATCGATTCGGGTTGCGCGCCTCCCAGCCGACCCATGCGATCAGCAGGATGAGGCCGGTGGCGATCGCTCCCAGCGCGAGAGGGCTCGTCAGGCTCTTGCCGAGTTCGCCGATGCCACCGAGGAGCGCGATGATGCCCACGCCCAGGAGCACCTGGCCCAGTAGGTCCTTGCTGGGGAGCTTGATGCGCGGCTCCTTGGGCAGCAGGATCGGCACGACGAAGAAGCAGATGGCGCAGGCGACCGGGACAACGAGGAATGCCGTGCGCCAATTCAGCGATGACAGTGCGCCGCCCACGAAGGTGAAGACCATCGTTGCCACCATGAGCACGGAAGTGAAAACACCCATTGCTGCCGCGAGTTTGCCCGGCTTGGCCGCTGCTCGAATGTAGGCGAATGCTGCGCCGTAGACGGCACCCAATCCGACGCCAGCGATGACGCGGCCGAGCAGGTAGATCGCAGGGTCGGGTGCGAGGAAGACGACGAGGTCGCCCACCAGGGTGATGATGAGCGAAGCCTGAAGCACCCTGCGCCGCCCGAGGGAGTCGGCCATCAAGCCCGTGGAGATGGCCGTCGCTGCCAGTGCGAGCGTCGAGATACTCGCGGCCAGGGAGGTGCTCCCCATGTCCAGCCCACGCGCCGCACCGACCAGTGCCGTCGATGCGATGTTGGGATCCGAACCCTGCAGGGCCGCGAGGACTCCGAGGAACGCAAGCGCCAGCGCAGGCTTCTTGACGGGGTTCTCCTGGGAGGGTTGGACTCCAGCTGGGCTTCCACTTGCGGGACTTGGTGCAGCGGACATGGGAGACCTCTCGTGCGGTGTGGAACGACGATATGGGACGGTGAGGGTCCGACGGGTGACCTACTGCGGATTTCCGCAGCTTTCCCTGAGACCTCATGCGCAGTGCACCTATCCTCTTTGCACGTCCTCGACTAAGGAGCCGCCGCCATGTGCACCAACTTCACGTACCCCACCGCCAAGGACGGCACCGTGTGCATCGGGCGGACGATGGAGTTCCCCAACGAGATCCCCTGGGAGCTTGCGGTTGCCGCGAGCGACCTGAAGGGCGAGTGCACGCTCGTGCCCAATGGCAAGACCTGGCAGTCGAAGTACGGAGTGGTGGGCATGTCGGCGTTCAACAACCCCCAGTGGTACGCCGACGGGATGAACAACGGCGGTCTCTCGGCCCACCTGCTCTACATGCCCGGTCACGCGACGTACTACGCACCCAAGGGCGACGGCTCCGATATCGGCATCCTGGACATGATCGCTTTCGTCCTCGGCACGTGCGCAACCGTTGCCGAAGCCAAGGCCGCGGCGGCGACCTGCAATGTGGTCAACGTGCAGCCGAAGGAGATCCCGATCCCGCTGCCCCTGCACCTGATCCTGCACGACAAGGACTCGTGCGCCGTCGTGGAGTTCCACCCGGATGGCATGCGCATCGTGGACAACCCCGTGCGCGTGGCGACGAATTCGCCGTACCTCGACTGGCACCTCACCAACGTGACCAACTACCTCAGTCTCAGCCCGGACAATCCTGCCGCCATCGAGATCAACGGCACGAAGTTCGCACCCTTCGCGCAGGGTCAGGGCTTCCGCGGTATCCCAGGTGACGGGACGTCCCCCTCGCGCTTCATCCGCGCTCTCACCTATGTGCGCTTCGCGCCGCCGCCGGCATCCTCCCAGGATGCGGAGCTCCAGAGCATCCGTGTGCTGCACAACTTCGACATCGTGCCGGGCACGGTGATGGAGCCGGCGTACCCGAGCGGGATGACTCCCGAGCTCACTATCTGGTCGACGGTCAGCAACCTCACGGGCAATCGCTATCTCTACAACACCATGTCCGACCCGCAGTGGTTCGCCATCGACTTGGCAACGACAGACTTCACGACGTCGCGGTCGGTCGCCTTCGCGACCAGCGGCGGAGTCTCTGCCCTTACGGTCTAGGACCGTCCGCACAACGCTTGGAGAGCGGATGACCGCGACGATTCTCAAGGCCGACTCGATCATCACCATGGACG
>JBEGMG010000104.1:0-3058 GCA_041183165.1 Actinomycetota bacterium
GGTCGTGAGCCTGAACCCCGAGACCCGGATCAACTGGTCGATCACCCTCATCGTGACGGGCGCCGCCATCGTCGGCGCCCTCATCGGAAGTGCGATCGTCGGCCGCATCCATCCTGACAAGCTGCGCATGGCCTTCGGCTACTTCGTGCTCGTCATGGCGGTCTTCATCCTCAGCCAGCAGATCGGCTTCGCCGTGCTCGACTACGCGCGCAGCGGCTGGCTGCAAGCGGCCGAGGTGATCGCCGGAAGCGTCGCCATCGTCGCCGTCTTCACCTGGATCATCCGCAGGCCGGTCCAGGTCACCGTCGCCGACTTCGACCAGCCCATGGGCGACTCCTCGGCTTCCGACGCGAAGTCCTAGGGATGCGCGAGCCCCGGGCGTAGCGTGGGGCCGTGTCGACAGAGCCGCCTCTCCTCGAGCGCATTCGCGCCTCCGTCATCGGAGAGGACAGCGTGATGCATGGACCCTTCGGTCCGCGCCGCGTCACCTACGCCGACTACACCGCGAGCGGCAGGGCCCTGGACTTCATCGAGGACTTCATCCGCGATGCGGTCCTACCCACCTATGCCAACACGCACACGGAGTCCAGTGGCACCGGCCTGCAGACCACCCGGCTGCGGGAGGACGCGCGACGCATCATCCGCGAAGCCGTGCACGGCGATGACTCGACCTGTGTCATCTTCGCCGGCAGCGGGTGCACGGGGGCGATCGATCGACTCGTTGGCATCCTCAACCTCCGCATCCCCGCGGACCTCGATGCGCGCTACGGCCTGAGCGCGGCGATCCCCGCAGCCGAGCGGCCCGTCGTGCTCGTCGGGCCCTTCGAGCACCACAGCAATGAGTTGCCCTGGCGTGAATCCATCGCCGACCTAGTCACCATCCCCGAGGATCGCGACGGCCATGTCGATCTCGAAGCCCTCGAGGCCGCGCTGCGTGAGCACCGCGATCGCCCGCTCGTCATCGGGGCCTTCAGTGCGGCCAGCAATGTCACCGGGATTCTCACGGACACCGACGCCGTGACGGAGCTGCTGCACCAGTACGGCGCCCTGGCGGTCTGGGACTACGCCGCAGCGGCGCCCTACGTCGACATCGACATGCATCCGAGTGATCACGCGATTGCCAAGGATGCAGTCGTGCTCTCCCCGCACAAGTTCGTGGGCGGGCCCGGGACCCCCGGAGTCCTCATCATCCGGCGGGACCTGCTGGCCAACACGGTCCCCGTCGTCGTAGGCGGTGGAACCGTGGCCTACGTCAATGCCGAGGAGCACGTCTACCTCGACGACCCCGTGCACCGGGAGGAGGCCGGCACGCCCGCGATCGTCGAGTCCGTGCGCGCCGGGCTGGTCTTCCAGCTCAAGCAGGCGGTGGGCGTCGACACCATCAAGGCCCGCGAGGAGGAGCTCCTGCACCAGGCGATCACGCGGTGGAGTGACCACCCGCGCATCGACATCCTCGGCAACCCCGACGTGGAGCGCCTCTCGATCGTGTCCTTCACCATCCGCGCGACCCAGGGTGGCTACCTCCATCACAACGCCGTGGTCGCGATCCTCAACGACCTCTTCGGCATCCAGGCACGCGGCGGATGCTCCTGCGCCGGACCCTACGGACACCGACTCCTCGGCATCGACCTCGAGCAGTCGCACGCCTTCGAGCACCAGATCCGCCAGGGTTGCGAGGGCATCAAGCCCGGCTGGGTGCGAGTCAACTTCAACTACTTCGTCGAAGACGCGGTGGCCGACTACATCATCGAAGCGGTCCGTCTCGTCGCAGACGATGGCGAGCGGCTGCTCCCCCTCTATCGCTTCGATCCGGCCACGGGGCGTTGGACTCATCGCGAAGGCCCGGTCGAGCCTCCCCTGCGCCTAGCCGATGTGGGTTACGACGCTAACGGTCATTTGAGATACCCCCAGCATCGCGAGCGCCTTCCGCTGACCGCCCTGGCGGACCATCTGGATGAAGCGAGGGTGACCCTCGGATCCCTTCCTGCGCCGGGCGGGGACGCCAGTCTCGGTGCGGATTTCGATGCGCTGCGCTGGTTCCCCCTGCCCGCCGCCTCCCTGTGACCCGTCTGTGCAGCGGGGCGCGCGATCGCTGCCCCACAGGACTTCGGGCCGAGATCGCAGAACTTCACTAGTGGAAAGCGCGAAAGGGAAGCGACAGGTCTTCGTCGTGTGGGGTGGACTGCGCTGGGTGGGCCTCTTTACGATCTGGGCATGACGGGGCGGGTTGCGTGGTGGCGTCGGGTGTTGGTGGCTGGTGCCGCCGGGGTTGTGTTGGCGGGCGGGCTGATCGCCCCGACGGTGTCGGCCTCGCCAGGCGATCGGATCGGCACCGGCAGGCACACCTGCGTGCCCGGGCCGGGGGTGAACTGCCGGGACGTGGTCCACAAGTGGACGTTCGAGCATCACGGTGACCTTCGAGGAGCAAAGTTCGCCCGGGCCAAGCTGCACGGAGCCGACCTGCGCGGTGCGCGCCTAGACGGTGCCAACTTCCGCGGAGTGATCCTGCGACACGCACACCTGCAAGAGGCATCCCTGGTGGGCGCAGACTTCAGTCCCACCGCATCACGCAGTCGCGTGAGTCGGGCTCAACCTGCCTGCAATCCCAACTGTCAAGGCGCAGACCTTTCTTACGCCGACCTGTCTGGGGCAAATCTTTCGGACACTAACCTCAGCAACGCGAACCTGACCGGCGCAAACCTAACCGGCGCAAACCTAACCGGCGCAAACCTGATCGACGCGGTCCTGTACGGCGCGAACCTGACCGGCGCAAACCTAACCGGCGCAAACCTGATCAACGCGAACCAGACCTACGCGAACCTGACCGGCGCGAACCTGGCCGACGCGAACCTGACCGACGCGAACCTGACCGGCGCAAACCTGACCGGCGCAAACCTGACCGACGCGAACCTGACCGACGCGAACCTGACCGACGCGAACCTGACCGGCGCGAACCTGGCCGACGCGAAGCTGGCTGACGCGAACCTGACCGACGCGAACCTGACCGACGCGAACCTGACCGGCGCGAACCTGACCGACGCGAACCTGACCGACGCGA
>JBEGMG010000105.1:0-3302 GCA_041183165.1 Actinomycetota bacterium
CCGGCCACTCGCGCCCGCGGACATGTTCGACCTCAGTAACGCCATGGCCAAGAGCGGCTACCTGCCATCGAAGCTGCGCCCGGACGAGACATCCTTCAATGTCCAGCGCCCGATCTTCGAGCGCGGCCATCCGTACTACACGAACAACCTGTCGGGCAAGAAGGTCGCCATCTGCCCGTCCTGGTTCGGTGCCGGCGGCTGTGGAGCCGGCGACGATCCCAAGACGATCTCCTACGAGTTGAGCACCTGCACTCCGGGCACCGCGGGGACGCTGGCCGGCAACCGCTGCATCAAGGGTGTCGTCAAGATGACAGCCACCGACAAGACCCGCACCTGGGCCGACGAGGAGAAGCGCATCGCTGCGAGGTACGGCGGCAGCGCCAAGCTCTACACGTGGACCTACGGCACTTGGTACAAGGGCAGTGACTCGCACGGCTACTTCAACGACGGATGGACGGCGAACGTCACCGGTCCGGCCGACTACGAGTGGGAAGAGATGCGGTTCTACCAGGATTTCATTGGTAATCCGACGAACCCAGGCATCGTGGGTCCCGGGATCTACGTCAAGCACCTCAATCCCCGCGCCTACGCGACGATCAAGTTGGTCACGCGTGATGACGGGGAATGGGTGCCTAACCTCATGAATTCGAAGTAGCGCGCACGCACGCGGCGCGGTGCCCGTCGCCCACTCCCAGGATGGGCAGGTCCACCGTGCGGCAGCGCTCCTCCACTACCGGGCAGCGCGGATGGAAGCGGCAGCCTGACGGGATGCGCGCGGGATCGGGCGGCTCGCCGGTGAGCACGATCTGATCGCTGCGTCCGACGTCAGGCACAACGGAGATCAGTGCCTGCGTATAGGGATGCTCTGGCGACTGCAGCACCTGCGCGGTCGGTCCGACCTCGACGATGCGCCCGAGGTACATCACGGCCACGCGGTCGGCGATGTTCCACGCGAGCCCAAGATCGTGCGTGACGACGAGCACCGTGAGACCCAGCTCGGTGCGCAGCCGCTGCAGGAGCGCGAGGATCTCCCCGCGCACCGACGCATCCAGGCTCGACACCGGCTCATCCGCGATGAGCACGCGCGGCTCGAGCGCGAGCGCACCCGCGATGACGACACGCTGACGCTGACCGCCCGAGAGCTCGTGCGGGTAGCGCAGGAAGAACTTCTCCGGCGGCCGCAGACCCGCTTTCGACAGTGCCTCGGCGACCAGTTCCTCCTCGTCGCCCGGCACCCGGTGCACGCGCAGGCCCTCGGCGACCGCGTCGTAGACGGTGTGCCGCGGGTTGAGCGCCCCCAGCGGATCCTGCAGGACCAGTTGCACCTGGCGGCGGTAGTCCTTCAGTCGCCGGTAGTCCAGCGCCCTGCCCTCGAAGAGCACCTGTCCGCTTGTGGGCCTTTCCAGGCCGAGCAGGGTGCGTGCGAGCGTGGTCTTGCCGCAGCCGGACTCCCCGACGAGCGCGACGATCTCACCGGCCGCGACGTCGAGGTCCACGCCGTCCACCGCGCGCACGCGTCCGTTGAACACCACGCGCAGGTCGCGCGCGCCCAGGATCGCCTGGGACTCGACCGCCTCGTCCTCGACGTGCCGTGCCGCCGGATCGCCGATGCGCGGGAACGCCGCCGCGAGCGCACGCGTGTGCTCGTGCTGGGGGTTGTCGAAGACCTCCAGTGCCGGACCCTGCTCGACCACCTGACCGGCGTACATCACCGCCACGCGATCGCACGTGGTGCCGAGCACGCCGAGGTCGTGGGAGATGAGCACCATGCCCATGCCGAGATCGCGCACGAGCGAGGTGAGCAGATCGAGCACCTGCGCCTGCACCATGACGTCCAGCGCCGTCGTCGGCTCATCGGCGATGATGAGGTCGGGCGCGCAGGCCAGGGCCATCGCGATCATCACGCGCTGGCGCTGCCCACCCGACAACTGGTGCGGGTACGCCGATGCCCGCGATGCCGGCAGACCCACCTGCTCGAGCAGTTCCTTCACCCGTGCATCGATCTCGCCGTCGGGCACGGACCGGTGCAGGCGGATCGGCTCGGCGAGTTGATCGCCGATGCGCTGCACGGGATTAAGCGAGTGCAGCGCCCCCTGGAAGACGATCGCTGCCTCGCTCCAGCGCACGGCGCGCAGCCGCCCCCACTTCATGCCGAGCACGTCCTCGTCATCGAGCAGCACCTCACCGCCCACGCGAGCGCTGTCCGGCAGCAGCCGCAGCACCGTCGCCGCGAGGGTGGACTTGCCGCAGCCCGATTCCCCGGCGATGCCGAGCACCTCGCCGCGCTCGACCGACAGGGTGACCCCGCGCACCGCGGGCAGCGCCTCGGAGCCGACGACGTAGTCGACGGTGACATCGCGCCACTGCAGGAGTGTCATGCGGCCACCGCATTGCTTCGGGGATCGACGATCCGCTCCATCGCGCGTCCGACGAGGGTGAAGGAGAGCACGACGAGCACGACGCAGATGCCGGGGGGCAGGACGTACCACCACGCGCCCTGGCTCACCGCGCCCGAGGAGAAGGCGCTGTCGAGGATGGCACCCCACGACGGCGCGAGCGGATCGCCGAGGCCCAGGAAGCTCAGGGTCGTCTCCGACAGGATCACGATGGCCACCGTGAGCGTGGTGTTGGCGAGCACGAGCGGGAAGACATTGGGCAGCACGTGTCGCGTCATCTGGTGCCAGTTGCCTGCGCCGAGCGCCTTGGAGCGCTCGATGTAGGGCCGCCCCTCGATCGACAGCGTCTGCGCCCGGATGAGCCGCGCCGTGCCGGCCCAGGAGGTGATGCCGATGACGATGATGAGGTTGAGCGTGCTCGGCCCCAGCACCGTCGCGAGCACGATCGCCAGCGGCAGGAAGGGGATGACGAGGAACCAGTCGGTCACGCCGACGAGGGCGTGCGAGCCGATGCCGCGGAAGTGCCCTGCCATGATCCCCACCGCCGTGCCGATCACCATCGCCACAAGAGTCGCCGCGAGGCCGACGGTTAGGGAGATGCGCGTGCCGTAGGCCAGCAGCAGGAGGATCGACCGACCGTCCTCGTCGGTGCCCAGCGGGTACGTGAGCGATGGCGCGTCGAATCTCTCGCCCGTCGCCTTGGTGACATCGAGCGCGTCGGCGGGGATGAGCAGCGGGGCCAGTATCGCTACGACGATGAAGAACGACAGGATCACCAGGCCCGACATGCCACCGCGGTCATGACGGAAATCCCGCCAGAAGCGCCCGAGTGCGGCCTTGCGCCGCTGCGTCTGAATGCTCATCGCCGCACCCCGATCACTCTCGGACCCGGGGGTCGATGACGAC